>NZ_JPDP02000025.1:0-46907 GCF_000732685.2 Sphingomonas sp. STIS6.2 | reverse complement strand
GTCGACCCCGCCGCCGCCTATGTCGCGCTGCTGACGGTCGTCCGCGACCGCATCAAGCCGCGCCACCCGTCCGTCGCGATCCTCGGCGGATCGACCAACATGATCGGCACCGGGTTTCTCGAAACGCTGTTCAAGGCCGGGATGCTCGGTGTCGCCGACGGCGTCGCGGTGCATCCCTATCGCCATCTGGCGGACAATATCGACTGGGAGATCGCGCATCTCGACGCGACGATGCGCCGCTACGGCACGCCGATCCCGATCTGGGCGACCGAATTCAGCGACAATTACCCGACACCCGATCTCGCCGCGCCCGAACTGGTCAAGTTCGTGACGCTGATGAGCGCGAGCGGGGTCCGGCGCGCCTATTGGTACGCGCTGATCGACCAGCGATTCTTTCGGAACATGGGTCTCTTCACACAGTCGCAGGCGGCCAAGCCCGCGGCGGAGGCCTTCACGCTGCTGACGACGCACATGCTGCCCGCCGGGCGCGCGCAGCGTATCGACACGGGCGATCGCGATGTCCGGCTCTATCGCTTCGGTGCGGATCGCTGGGTGGTCTGGGGTCCATCCGGGACGCTGCGGTTCGATGCGGCGCGCATCCTATCGGCGCGCAACCGGCCCCTGCCCGGCACCAGCGTCGCCATCGGTCCGGATCCGGTCGTCGTGATCGGCGCTGGACGCTTCGCCTTCACGCGCGGCACGGTGCTCGCCGACAGCCTCAGCGGCTATGGCAGCGCCCCCTGGTCCTATTGGGTCGAAGGCGCCGACGGACAGCGCCACGCGCTCGGCATCCTCGACGGGATGTGGACGAGCGCCTTTGGCAGCCGCTTCACGCGGCCCCTGGCGATCAGCGACACCGGCGGCGCGGTCGCGGGCGATGCGGCGCATGCCGCCCGCGCCGTGATCCGCTACACCGCCCCCGCGGCGATGACCGCGCGCGTCGCCGCCTGTATCGCGAAATCACCCGGTGGCGACGGTCTCGACGTCGCGCTTCTGGTCAGGGGCAAGCGGGTCGCAGGCGCGGTCGTCGTCGATCGCTGGACGGCCACCGAGCAGACCGTGACGCTGCGTACCGGCGAGACGGTCGATCTGTCGGTCGGCCCCAACCAGATCCCGGGACACGACGCCTTTACCTATCGGATCCGGCTCACCGAAGCGGGCAGCACGATCTCACCCGACGCCACCAAGGGACCTGCAGGATGCATCTGACGCTCATCGGCGCTGTTCAGCTCGTCATCGGCTTCCTCCTGCTCATGTTCGGTACCGTGCCGGGCATGCTCGCCTTCGTGCTCGTCTCCGCGCTGATGATGGGGTCGTCGGCGATCGATCTTCCCGCGATCGGCGCGTCGTCGATCCCGCCGATCGAGTTCGCCGCCGTGTTCCTCACGATTCGCGTGCTGCTGCCCGGATCGATCAACGTGCCCGCGCTGGCGGCCGCGTTGCGCGCCAACATCCTGATGATCATCTTCGTCGCCTATGGCATCGTCGGCGCGATCCTGTTGCCGCGGCTCTATGCCGGGCAGATCGACGTCGTGCCGATGCGCGTCCGCGCACTCAACCGCTACGAATCGATGGAACGCTTCACCTATGCGACCCAGCGCCTGCTCCCGACGTCGCAGAATCTGACCACCGCCATCTACCTTCTCGGGACGGTGATGGTCGCGATCTGTGCCTATGTGGCGCTCACGCACAAGGATGCATGGCGTCTGCTGGTCAAGACGGTCGCCGTCGTAGCCCTGATCCACGTCGTCATCGGCATCGCCAGCGTGGCGGTGCCGGGCAACGCGGTCCTGACCTTCTTTCGCAACGGCGCCTATGCGCAGATCGACAATAGCTATCGTGGTTTCGTCCGGATGAACGGCATCGCGCCCGAGGCGTCCGCCTATGGCGGATTCGGGTTCATGCTGTTCGTCTTCCTGTTCGAATGCTGGATCCGCGACGTGATGCCGCGTTTGACGGGACCGTGCGCGCTCGCGCTGGGGCTCGCGCTGGGCGCCAGCACGTCGAGCCTGGCCTATCTCGGCCTCGTCTCCTACGCCGTCCTCGTCTTTCTCCGGTCGGTCGTCTTTCCCAAGACGATGCGGGTGGATCGCCTGCTCGTGCTCGGCGCGACGACGATGCTCTTCCTCATGATGGTCGCCGCGGCCAGCGTCTGGTACCCGCGGCTCGTCGCCGAATTCGGCGATATGATCACCCATTTCACGCTCGAAAAATCCCAGTCGCAATCGAGCGAACAACGGCAATTCTGGTCGTTGATCGGTTACCGGGCGTTTCTTGAAAGCTATGGCCTCGGTATCGGCGCAGGCAGCTTCCGGTCGTCGTCGCTGATCACCGCGATCATGGGATCGATGGGCGTGATCGGGATCGTCTGCTTCGTGAGCTATCTGCTGCAGGTCTTCAAACCCCTGCGCCTGAGCACCTATGTCTCCCCCGCCGATCCTCGCGCCGCAGTCGGCGCCGCGGCGTCCTGGGTCTGCTTCGCCTCGATGGTGCCCGCCGCGGTCGGCAGTCCGACGCCCGACCCGAGCGTGCTCTTCACGGTATTTGCCGGCGCCGCGCTGGCGTTGCGCCCGGCGGTATCGCGCAAGCCGCAGCGGATTCAGGCCGGACCGCCGTCCGGCCAGGCGGCGATGCACGATACCGCGATGGCCTGACCCTGCGCCTAGCCTGCCGCCTTGGCAGGATGTGTCAGGCGGGTGCGGTGGAGCAACCACTTGCGCACAGGCTCGTCGAACGTCTTCACCGCGATCCATGCGAACACCGTGAATATGACCGACATCAGGATCGCCAGCAGCGTTGCTGCCAGACCCTGGATGTGCAGATGGCCGGCCAGCCCGCGGATATGCGGAGCGATACCGCCCTGCAGGATATAGACCGGATAGGAGAGTGCGCCCAGCGTGCGGCACAGCGGGACGGTGCGCGTGACCGTCGCATTGGCGCCGGCCGCGACCAGAAGCGGAAAGAGGAGGATCGCCGCAGCGACCTCATACACGCCGTTCCACGCACCCAGCCGGGGCATCGCCATAATCCCGCACAGCGTCGCGATTATCGCCCAGACGGGCGCGCGCAGTCGGTCGAGCAGGCCCGCCCGGCGCAGCCTGTACACCCCGACACCGGCAAAGAACGAGAACATCACGCGGGGGAGCCCCGCCCAGCCCTGTAGCCAGGAGGCGCCAACATCGAGCGTCCCGAGATGGAGGCCGGTCGCTGCCAGCGCGATGGCCGATACGCCGACGATGACCGCAAGCATCCGGTTATGCAGGAGCGGTGCGATCGCGCCATAGAGAAGATTGACGAGCAATTCCCACAGCAGCGACCAGCTCGGCGCATTGAGCGCATACATGCACTGGTCTTCGGACATCGCACCATAGGGGGTCGGGATCATCAGCACCCCGGTCACGAAGAGCAGCGCCAGCATCCCGCCATCGTAAAGACGGACAAACCCTGCCGCACCGATGACGGCGCCGAGAACGATCAACGGATACAGGCGAACCACGCGCACCCACATGAAGGCCTTCAACGACATCCCCGCCTTGATCCGCTCCTCATAGACGGACGCGATCACGAAACCGCTCAGGCCGAAGAAGAAGTCGACCGCCAGCGCGGCGTGCGGGGTGATCAGGATCGCATTATACGGCGTGACGTGCATGACAAGAACAGCGAAGGCGGCAACGCCCCGCAGGCCGTCCAGAACATCAAATCTGACCCTCTCCACATTCTTTCCGCATGTATTTTGGGTATGTTTCTTGCGGTGGACTTTATTTATTAGACACTAGTATGTTTTGCCTTTGATTCCATTACTTGGCTCAATATCCTGCATCACGGCTACAACTCGACTTTCTTCTAAGTTCAGACTTATGACCAATAATGAGGGATTTACGGCAATGGCGGAGCCTTTAAGTCTGCGAGTGAAACGCGTCGTGCACTCGCTGCGTGATGATTCCGCCTGGCGCATCGCGCGGTTTCTGCGCGACGACGCACGCGATCGCGCGGCCGTTACGCCTGTGGTGTCCGACGATCCCGTTGCGGGCAGCTATCGCAATGACGTGGTCACGCTCGACAACGCGGATCCGGACGACTTTCCCCCCGTGATCTTCCAGACGTGGAAAAGCAGGTCGGTGATTCCCGGCAATTACCGCCACTGGCGGCAGACCTTCGTCGACACCAACCCCGACTGTCGCGTGCTGCTTTGGGACGACGCCGACAACCGCGCCTTCATCGCCGATCGGTTCGCCTGGGCGCTGCCGGTCTACGACAGCTATCCGCAGGAGATCTTCCGCGCGGATGCCGTGCGGTTCTTCTTCCTGCTCGAATTCGGCGGTCTGTACGCCGACATGGATACCGAATGCCTGCGCCCGATCCGGCCCAGCGCGTCGACCGGCGCGGTCGTGCTGTGTCGCATGGGGGGCAATCCCGATTTCGCGCACGCCATCCCCAACGCGATCATGGCATCCCGGCCGTCACAGATCTTCTGGCTGTTCGCGATCCACTGCATGATCGAGGCGGCGGAGCGCATCCCGGATGCCGCCGCACGGATCGCCGCCGGGCCGGAGACGATGACCGGCCCGGTGCTGCTGAAACAGGCCTATGACGCGTTCGTCGCGCTCGACGAAGCCGCGGTCATGGCGCTGCTCGCCCCCCTCCTCGCCAAGCTTACCGAGCGACAGCGCACCCGGCTGCGCTATGCACGGCCGACGCTGCTCGACGGGCGGAACTGGTATCCGCTCGACTGGACCAATATGTTCCACAAGCGGCTGTGCAACCGGTTGCGCACCGACCGCCGCATCCTGCCGATCGAGGTCGGCCGCACCCTCTTTCCGGACGCCGCGGTCGTCACCTATTGGAGTCATTCCTGGTAACTGCGGCCTGCTGTGACCCGCCCCGCGCGAGGGGGCGGACCGCGGGGGTCAGGCGACCCCGCGCGTACGCCGTGACACGAGCCGGTGAAACCGGTCCGCGGCGACCGTCTCGATCCCTCGCGGGCGGCCGCTGGCCTGCCAGACCAGCATCAGCACGACGAGATACAGCATCATCCCCCCCGCCCCGGCACCGACGAGCCCGAGCCCGCGGTCGAACCCGGTCAGCGTCTGCAGCCAGGGGCGCAGCGCGAGCAACAGCGCGGCCATCACCGCGGATGCGGCAAAGGCCCGCCACGGCCGGACGAGCTGTACGCCGAGCGGCACGCCGATCAGGCTCCGGACATAGGCCGCGGACACGATGCCCATGACGAGGGACGATCCCGCCCGCGCGGCGATCGCGCCGGCGACGCCAAAATACAGCGCGCCGAGGATCGTCGCAGGCACCTTGATGCACAATTCGCACAGGCTCTGCCGGAAGAAGATCGCGGTCTGACCCAGCGCCATGGCGAGCGGCGCGAGTGCGGCGGCGAACAGCGTCGGGATCATCGCGAGCACCAGCCATTGCAGCAGCGGCGACGCCGGTTGCCATTTCGACCCGAGCGCAAAGGCGACGACCGGCTGCGCGAGGATGCTGATCGCGACGAGGACGGGAAGGACGGCGCTGACGATCGTGCTGGTCGTTCGCAGATAGGCCTCGCGCAGGCGTTCGGGATCGTGTCGCACCATCGAGAAGGCCGCCAGCAGCGGCCGGATCGTCGGCTTGAGCACCGCCTGGTCGGGCAGGCTGGCAAGGTCGCTGGCGAGCGAGAACGTCCCCAGTTGCGCGCGCGAGACGGTGAAGCCGAGCACCAGCCGGTCGATCTGCCAGTTGATCGCGGTCACGGCCTGCGCGGCGGTCGTCCATCCGAGCAGGTCGGCGAATTCGCGCCAGCGCCCGAGTCCGAAGCGCGGGCGGAAGGGGGCGAACCAGTAGGAGGCCAGCACCATGAAGGCGGGGGCGACGACCGTTCCCGCAGCGATCGCCCAGTAGCTGCGCGTCAGGATCGCGCATGCCGCGGCCGCGACAAAGGCGCAGCCGCGGCCGCCGACCTCGATGATCAGATCGCGGTGGAAACTGATATCCTTGGCATATTGCGCCATCTTCGGACTGACGAGGCCGCGCAGCGCGGGGGCGAGCGCGATGAAGCAGATCAGCGGGACGAGCCGCGGGTCGCCGTAGAAATAGCCAAAGGGTATCGCGAGCAAGGCCAGACCCACCGCGAGCACGGCACTGCGCATCACGCTGAGCGTGAACGCGGTCTCCAGCATCGGCCGGCTGATCGCCTCGGCGCGGACGAGCACCTGACCCACGGGCAGTTCGAAGACCGCCTCGACGATCCGGACCAGCGTCATCGCGATCGCGACGAGCCCGAAATCCTGCGGCACCAGATAGTTGGCAAGCAGCAGGAGGCTGGCGAAGTCGATCAGCCGGGCCAGGAACCGCGAGGCGATAAGCCACGCGGCACCTGCGGTGGTGCGTCCGGCAATGGGGGCCGCCTGCGTCATCTCAGAACGCCGTTCGCGACGCGTTGCGGCGCGCGGGTGCGCAACCACGCCGTCATGGCACCGCGCACCGGTTCGTCCCACCACCGCAGGATCAGCCAGCTTGCGATCAGCACGCCGGGCAGCGCCAGCCCGGTGCCGACCGCAAAGCTCCTGCTGCCGAGGATCGCCTGATAGGCCGCATTGATCCAGACGAAGATCGGATAATGCAGCGCATAGACGGGGAACGAGAGCGCCCCCAGCACCGCCGATGCCCGCGCCACCCGGCCGCGCAGCACGACATGCGCCCCGCTGAGCACCAGCAGCGGCGAGACGATCAGCGACCAGCTCCATCCGACCCAGAAGGACAGGCCCTGAGGCCAGTAGAAGAGCAGCGCGCTGAGCCCGAGCAGCGGCCAGAACAGGAACCGCCACCGCGCATTGCGGATCAGCGCGAACCGCGATTGCGCATGATAGAGCCCGACCCCGGCGTAAAAGGCCCCGAACACGCGGGGCAGGCCGGTCCAGAAGCTCGCGGCCTCGTCCCCGCCTATCCCGACCAGCGCCATCAGCGCATATCCCGCCACAACGATCGCCAGCGCGCTCCCCATCCCGTCGATCCGGCGCAGCGCCGCCCAGGCGATGTTGACGACGATTTCGAGAAACAGCGTATATTGCGGGCCGTTGAGCGGAAAGACCTGTGGCCCGCCGATCGCCCGGCTCGCGTCGAGCATCGGCAGGCACAGCAATCCGAACCCGGTCGCGCGCGCAAGTTCGGCGACGCTGATGGTGGAATCGTGCAGCAGGACAATGCGCGCGGCGAGATAGGCGGCGGAGATCAGCGTGCCGAGAATGACGAGCGGCATCAGCCGGACGAGCCGCAGGGCCGCGAACGTCCGCGTCGCCATCCCCTGATCGAGCGTCTCGCGATACGCTACCGACAGCACATAGCCACTGAGACAAAAGAAGAAATCGACCGCGAGCCCCGCATTCGCCGCCAGCCAGGGATGACCCTGCCAATGGCCGAGATGGAAGAGCAGGACCGAGATCGCCGCCAGCCCGCGCAGCCCGTCGAGCGCTGCATAATGCGGGCGCTGGCGTATCAGGCCACGATCGCTTCGGTCGGGCCCCGACCCCGCAGGCGCGCAGGCGCGCGTGGCGGTGCGGTCAGTCACGCGCGACACGCTCGATAACGTCCAGCAACTGCCGTCCCGCCGAGTCCCACCGGAACGTCGCGGCGCGGTCATAACCGGCGGCGCGCTTCGCCGACCGGACGACCGGGTCGGCCAGCGCGGCGATGGCCTGCCGCCACCCCGGCGGATCGTCGACATCGGCATAGAGGACCGCATCGCGGCACATTTCCGGAATTGCGCCCGCCGGCGCGACGATCGCCGGGCAACCGCACAGCATCGCCTCGAGCGGCGGGAGCCCGAAGCCTTCGGTGCGCGATGGAAAGACCTGCGCATATGCGTCCGTATAGAGCGCACGCAGCGTCGCATCGTCGCAGCGGCCGACGAACACCGCGTCTGTCGGCGGCGTCAGACCGGCCGCGCCGAGCGCTGCTCGATCCGCGCCGACCACCACCAGCTGCAACGGCGCCAGCGCGCCATCGGCAAAGGCCTCGAACACGACGTGGTTGTTCTTATAAGCCTTGGGGCTGCCGAACAGGAGCACATAGCGCCCCGCGGAGAGCCCCAGTCGCGCCAGCGCGTCGCGGTCGGACTCGCCGTCGAGAATATGGTCGACGCCGTTGTGGAGGACTTCGGTCATCCGCCGATCGACCACGCCGAGCAGGTCGAGCATCTGCCGCGAATAGGCCGAAACGGTCAGCACGGCCGTGCTGCTGCGCGCCATACGCGGCACGAGCAGCCGGTATCCGATGCGCTGACGCCACGGATAGGAGCTGTCGGGGAACAGGAACTGCGCGTCGTGGATCAGCAGGATCTTGCGGCAATGCCGGATCGGCGCGAGATTGGCGAGGTTGACCAGCACGCCGTCGGCCGCGCGCGCGGGCAGGACGAGCTGCTCCCATCGCTGCGTATCACCGTCCGCCTGCTCGACCAGTTCGATCGCGCGCAGAGCGGGCTGCCATTGCCGCCGCGCGGGTATCAGCAGGCGGGCCGGCGGGCGACGTTCGGGTGGCATCGCGGCGAGCAGCGCGTCGACTTCGCGAATGAGGCGATCGGACACGCGGTGCACCCCATTCATACCGCCCGCATAGAATTTGCCGTTGAAATAGATCGGCGTCGCGGTGCTGCTCACATCCGCTCGATCTTGCGGGGATCGAGCTTGCCGCGGGTCAGGTCAGCAAAGGCCAGGACATTGCCCCACAAGCGCCCGCGCCGATCGACATGCGCCTCGGGCCACAGGCTGCGCACCAGATTCGCGATGACGTTCGCGGTCATCAGCCGTTCGCCCAGCCGCGGCTGCATCGTACCCTTCCGCTTCAGATAGACGATGTTCGCGATCTGCGAATAGCCGAGCTTCTTGCCCGGCGTGCGGCCGGACTTCACGCCCATGTGTACGCCGGTGATCGACGCCGACGAAACCAGTCGGCCGCGTCGTCCGATCTGCGTCGTGAAATCGATATCCTCCTGCCAGCCATAAAGCGGCAGCGCCTCGTCGAAACGCAGTCCGGTCGCGGCACTCAGGCGGATCGCCATGTTGCAGCCATAGAGCGCCTGACGGTCGCGCAACACGGGATCAGCGCGGAGGTCGGGGCTGGCGGCACGCGCCGCGACGATCGCCAGCGCGGCCTCGACGCTCAGCCCGCTCGAATTGATGCCGTCGGCGAGCAGGTCGCCGGTGATCCCGACAATCGCAGGATCGCTTTCGAACACGCGCTCGACCATTTCGAGATAGTCGGGCGCGGGGACGAAATCGTCATCGAAGAAGGTGACGAACGCCGCCGCGTCGCCGATCATGTCGAGCGCCGCGTTGCGCTGCCGGCACAGGCCACGTCCGGCGAACACGATCTCGGGCTGCACCGGGCTTTCCGCGACACCCTCAACGTCCTGCGGCGAGACCGACACGACGATCACCCGATCGGGCCGTCGCGTCTGTCGTTCCAGCAGATCGATCGTTCGACGCGTCAGTGACGCCCGACCGACCGTGGCCACGACGACATACATCAAAGCCACTATTCGCCCCCAAGCAATATCCAGCATAGCTGCTTGACGACTTGTCTTGTAACGTACCTTCTATTCATAGCAAGCATGTCGCTTACTATTACTGCTTGGAAAATCTTTTGTACAATTTGATAAAATAGAAATACTTTATTTTCATAATGATGATGTTAGTCGCGGACGACATGTCTTTTGGTTCGGGGATAATAATGACGGACCAGCTGCGGGAATTGGTCATCAACGGGCGCTTCTTGATGCAGCCCACGACCGGCGTTCAACGCGTTGCACGCGAGATCACACGCGAGATCGATCACCTCGTTGCGAACGGCGACGTGCCGCTGCGCGTCCGCCTGGTGTGCGAAGCCGATGCCGATATCGGCGATCTCAACCTGCGCGCGATGCAGGTGGAACGGACGCGTCACGCGCATGGCCATGTCTGGGAACAGTTCGTGCTGCCCCGCCATGTGAAGGGCGGACGCCTGCTGTGCCTCGGCAATACCGCACCGATTGTGACGTTGCTCGGCCGCAAGCCGGTCGCGTTGATGATCCACGATCTGTCCTATCGGCTGTTTCCCGATGCCTATCGCCGTCATTACAAGCTCGGCCATGCGTTCATGCTGCCGTTCCTGTTGCGCCGCGCGGATCCGATCGTGACGGTCTCCGAAACAGAAAAGGCAATGTTCACCAGCTTGGTGCCGGGTGCACGCCACCGCCTGATCGTCGCGCAGAATGGTGGCTGGCGGGCCGGCTGCGATGCTCGCGCGGCCCCGCCGCCCGATATCGACGCGACCCGGGGCGATTATATCCTCTATGTCGGCTCGCTGTCGCATCGCAAGAACATCGCCGGGGTGCTGGCGGTCGGCATCGCGATGGCGCGCGAACGTGGCATCCCGCTCGTGCTGGTCGGATCGTCCGGCGCATTTCTGTCGCCGCTCCCCGTCAGCATTCCCGACGACGTCAAACATCTGATCCGCCTCGAGGGTCAGGTCGAGGATCTCGGCCGGCTCGGCGATCTGTACCGCAACGCGCGGTGCCTGTTATTCCCGTCCTTCTACGAAGCCTCCCCCCTCCCCCCGCTCGAGGCGATGCATTTCGCCTGCCCGGTGGTGGCATCCGACATCCCGTCGATGCGCGAGCGGTGCGGCGATGCAGCGGCCTATTGCGATCCCTATGATCACGACTCGATCCACCGTGCGGTGACCTCGGTGCTCGACGATCCCGATTATGCGCGGACGCTCGCGGGTAGCGGGCTGGCACAGGCGAGCCGATATTCCTGGCGCGAACAGGCGCGGATCATCCTTTCCGCGATCTTCGATCTCCAGACCGTGCAATCGGGTCAGTAGGACCCCTTGGCCATCAGGACCGCGGGCGCGGTCATCAGAATGATCCTGAGATAGAGCGACAGCGACTGCGACCGGCAATAGGCGACGTCGAAGGCGACCCGGCGCTGATAGGAGACATCGCTGCGGCCGCTGATCTGCCACAGCCCCGTAATCCCCGGACGCGACATGCAGTAATGCTCGAAATACCGACCGTAGCGCCGCTTTTCCGCCTCGACGATCGGCCTTGGCCCGACAATGCTCATCTCTCCGCGCAACACGTTGAACAGCTGGGGCAATTCATCCAGGCTGCTCTTGCGCAGGAAGCTGCCGACGCGAGTGACGCGCGGATCCTCCTTGAGCTTGTGGCTCAATTCCCATTCGAGCCGGGCCTGCGGGTCGGACGCCAGCAGATCGGCGAGCAGCGCCTCCGCGTTGACCGCCATCGAGCGGAACTTGAAGCACCGGAAATAGGCGCCGCCATAGCCGATGCGGCGCTGCGCAAACAGGATCGCCCCGGGGTCACTGACATAGACGGCCGCGGCGATGACGAGGAGCAGCGGCGCAAAGAAAAGCAGGGCAACGAGCGCGAGCAGAATGTCGAAAAGCCGCATGAGGCGTCGTTCGACAGAAATGGCTGGCGGTGCCGGGCTGCGCTCAGCGCCATATTGAAGAATTTCCCCGCGTGTCGCCACAAAACCCCCCACGGTGATAGCAAAGCGCATTTGTTCTTCTGCGATGCAACACAAACCTTCCCTCTATGTTGCATTCAATAAGGCAATGTAATTGTATAAATATCGCGCTTCTCGAGTCTTGATCTAATAATACAATCTTGTTTTCTGAATATGTACAATCATTCTATAGACTTCATCGGCAAACATAAGGCCGAACATATTGTAAGTATCTAATAGATGAGCCCCGCTGCCTTCATGAGAGTTTTGACGGGCCGCACCATTAAGCGCCTGCTGAAACTTCATATTTTCTGAGAATGGTCGAGGGACGGGCAGGCGCGGCGGTCCGCCGGGGCCCTGACACGGTCGACGACATCCGGCGCGCGCGCTTGGCGTGACGCGGCCTCAGGGACGATGCGGGCGGCCCGTCGGACGGTGCCGCGTGTCAACGTTAGCGGTAGTTGCGCGGCCCGGCTGTGCTGCCACGCACCACGAGCTTATGCGCGAGCGTCGTCTGCCGCCGCGGGCATTCGACGCCGCGCAGTATGTCGACGAGCAGCTCGACGGTGCGCCGGCCGATCATCCCCTTGGGTTGCGCGATGGTGGTCAGCGCGGGCTGGAAATAGCGTGCGAGCGGAAGATCGTCGAACCCCATGACCGACACGTCGCGCGGACAGCACAGTCCCGCCTCGCCGATCGCGCTCAGCGCGCCCAGCGCCATCTCGTCGCTGAAGCAGAAGATTGCCGTCACCCCGGCGGCGAGCAGCGCGTGCGTGGCCACGAACGCCGACCCCGCGGAATAATCGCCGATCTCGACGTGCAGCGCGTCGCGCAGGCCGTGCCGTTCGGCCGCCCGCAGCGCACCCGCCAGACGATCGCGGCTGATCGGACTGATCTCGGGGCCGGTGACCACGCCGATCGCCCGGTGGCCGAGATCGGCGAGATGCGCGATCGCCTCCGCGCTCGCCGCCGCATTGTCGATATGGACGCTGGGGACGCCGAGATCCGCGCTATATTCACAGCCATTGACGATCGGTGCGGCACCCCCCTCCCGCGCGAGCAGCGACGCCAGGCTGTCGGGCAGGCGGTGGCCGAGGAAGATCAGCCCGTCGACCTCGCGACGCGACAACATGTCGGCATATTGATCCTCGACCGCGGAATCATGCCGCGTGTCGCCGACGACGACCGAATAGCCCGCGTCGCGCGCCG
The DNA here is from genome assembly GCF_000732685.2 of Sphingomonas sp. STIS6.2. Taxonomy (NCBI): domain Bacteria; kingdom Pseudomonadati; phylum Pseudomonadota; class Alphaproteobacteria; order Sphingomonadales; family Sphingomonadaceae; genus Sphingomonas; species Sphingomonas sp. STIS6.2. The sequence continues at coordinate 34,203 of NZ_JPDP02000025.1, read as the reverse complement.
CCTCCTCCGCGCCGCGGATGACGCTGGCGAAGAACGGGTTCGAGATGTCGGGGACCGTCAGCAGGATCTTGGCGGCGCGCAGCGTGCGCAGGCTGCGCGCAGCGACATTGGGGGCGTAGCCCGACGACCGGACGATCGCGAGCACGCGCAGCCGGGTCTTCTCGGACACCTGGTCCGGTCGGCTGAGCACGCGCGACACCGTTGCGGTGGAGACGCCAGCCATCGCGGCCACTTCGATGATCGTCGGCATCGCCGGGTCATGGATCCGGCCGCTGCCGCTGTCGACCGATAACCGATGTAATCCTTTACATCGATGCGGCGCCGACCTAGCCTTATGTCAGACAAGCAGCAAAACTGCGGTTGAGAGGTGGCGAATGGCGGTAGCGGACGATCTGGGAACGGCCCCCTTGCGCGGTGTCGACACCGCGACGGGCGGCATGCTCACCGCGCGCCTCAGTGCGCTGATGTTCATGCAGTTTTTCGTCTGGGGTGCGTGGAACGTCACGCTCGGGCTGGCAATGCAGACCGTCGGGATCGGCAACCTGATCGGCAATGCCTTTTCGGTCGGTCCGATCGCCTCGATCGTCGGTTCGTTCCTGCTGGGCATGGCGGCGGCGCGCTATGTCAGCCCGAAGATGCTGATGGTCATCCTCCATCTCGTCGGCGGCGCGATCCTGTTCGTGCTGCCGTCATTCGTGACGCCCGAACGCGGCGCCAGCTTCGTCTGGCTGCTGCTCGGCTACATGATCCTTTACATGCCGACCGTGGGCCTCGCGAACACGATCGCGCTCAAGAGCTTTGGCGATCGGACCGACAATTTCCCGTTCGTGCGCGCGTTCGGAACGCTCGGCTGGATCACCGCGGGGCTGATCATCGGCTGGGCGGGCCTGTCCGCCAGCCCGCAGATCTTCCGGGTCGCGGCGATCGTCTCGATCGCGCTTGGGCTCTACAGCTTCACGCTGCCCAATGTCGCCTCCGACGCGCCGCGTGACGAAAGCGTGCTGCGCCAGGTCCTGTGTGTCGAGGCCTTCGGTCTGCTCCGGCAGCGGTCGTTCCTGATCTTCATGACCTGCGCGACGCTGATCTCGATCCCGCTCGCCATGTATTATGCCTATGCCTCACCCTATGTCGGCGCGACCGGCATCACCAATGTCGGCGGCACGCTCGCGATCGGGCAGATGTCCGAACTGGTCTTCATGTTCTCGATGCCGTGGCTCTACCGCCGGTTCGGCGTGAAGCCGCTGCTGCTGGTCGGGATGATCGCCTGGGCGGCGCGCTACGCGCTGTTCGCGATCGGCGACGGCGGATCGAGCCTCTGGGCGGTCTATCTCGGCGTCGCGCTGCACGGCGTCTGCTATGACTTCTTCTTCGTCGCGGGCGCGATCTACACCGGCACGATCGCGACGCCCAAGGGGGTGAACGCGCAGGCGCAGGGGATGCTGACGCTGTTTCACCTATGGCGTCGGCATGCTGCTCGGGTCGCAGATCGGCGCGATGCTCTATGCGCAGCTGCCCGCCGCGCCGACCATCGCCGACTGGCAGCAAATGTGGTGGTATCCCGCGATTGCCGCCGCCGTGATCGCGCTGCTGTTCCAGATCCTGTTTCGCGACGATACCCGACGGGAGATTGCAGCATGACCGGACTGCGCGGACCAGCCATCTTTCTCGCCCAGTTTCTCGGTTCCGAGCCGCCGTTCGACACGCTCGACGGACTCGCGCAATGGGCTGCGGGCCTTGGCTATGTCGGGGTGCAGATCCCCTGCACGTCGCAGCTGATCGACCTGTCGCTGGCTGCCGAGAGCAAGACCTATTGCGACGATCTTAGCGGCCGGCTCGCCGCGCACGGCATCGCGATCACCGAGCTGTCGACGCATCTCCAGGGCCAGCTCGTCGCGGTCCACCCCGCCTATGACGCGCTGTTCGACGGGTTCGCCCCGCCCGAGCTGCACGGCAAGCCCGCCGAGCGCCAGCAATGGGCGGTCGAACAGGTCAAGCTGGCCGCGCGTGCGAGCGCCAATCTCGGCCTGTCCGCGCATGCGACCTTTTCGGGCGCGCTTGCCTGGCCCTATGTCTATCCCTGGCCGCAACGCCCGGCCGGGCTGATCGAGGAGGCGTTCGCCGAGCTCGCGCGCCGCTGGACCCCGATCCTCGACGTGTTCGCGGAGGCCGGCGTCGACTGCGCGTTCGAGGTGCATCCGGGCGAGGACCTCCATGACGGCGCGTCCTGGGAACGCTTCCTTGCCGCGGTCGACAACCATCCACGCGCGCGCCTCCTGTTCGACCCGTCGCATTTCGTGCTGCAACAGCTCGACTCTCTCGACTTCATCGACCGTTATCACGACCGGATATCCTGCTTTCACGTCAAGGATGCCGAGTTCAACCCGACCGGCCGATCGGGCGTCTATGGCGGGTATGAAAGCTGGGTTGACCGCGCCGGCCGGTTCCGTTCGCTCGGCGACGGACAGGTCGATTTCTCCGCAATCTTCAGCAAGATGGCGCAATATGGCTTTGCCGGCTGGGCGGTGCTCGAATGGGAGTGCGCGCTCAAGCGGGCCGAGGACGGCGCGCGCGAGGGCGCACCGTTCATCCGTGATCACATCATCCGCCTGACCGAGCGCCCGTTCGACGATTTCGCCGCCAGCGGGATCGATCGCGCATCGATCCGTGCGATCCTGGGACTGGCGGAGGACCGCGCATGACCCGGCTGCGGCTCGCGATGGTCGGCGGCGGCGAGGGCGCGTTCATCGGCGCGGTCCACCGGATGGCCGCCGCGCTCGACGGCGACTGGGACCTCGTCGCGGGTGCGTTCAGTACCGATGCCGGCCGCAACACGCGTACCGGCACACAGCTCGGGCTCGCCCCGGCACGCGTCTATGCGTCGTTCGAGGCGATGATCGCCGGCGAACGCGCGCTGCCCGCGGACATCCGCGCGCAGGCGATCGCGGTCGTCACGCCCAACCATCTCCACGCGCCGATGGCGATCGCCGCGCTCGACGCGGGCTTCGACGTGCTGTGCGAAAAGCCGATGGCGATGAGCGTCGCCGAATCGGAGGCGATCGCCGCCGCCGCCAAGACCAGCGGCCGGCATTTCGCGCTCGCCTTCACCTATAGCGGCTATCCGATGATCGAGGAGGCGCGCGCCCGCGTCGCACGCGGCGATCTCGGCGCGATCCGCCTCGTCCAGGTCGAATATCTGCAGGGCTGGCTCAGCCTGCCGATCGATGGCGACGGCAACCGCCAGGCCGAATGGCGGACCGACCCGGCCCGCGCCGGGCTGGGCGGCTGTCTCGGCGATATCGGCACGCACGCCTTTCACCTCGCCGAACATGTCTGCGCGCTGCGGGTCGAGGCGGTCTCGGCGGATCTGACGACGCACGTGCCAGGCCGCCGGCTCGACGACGATGTCAGCGCGATGCTGCGGTTCGAGGGCGGTGCGCGCGGCATGCTGAAGGCGAGCCAGGTCGCGGCCGGCGAGGAAAATGCGCTCACGCTGCGAGTCTATGGCGAGCGAGGCGGGCTCGAATGGGCGCAGATGGAGCCGAACACGCTCGTCATGCGCTGGCTCGACCACCCCGCCGAGATCGTCCGCACCGGCGGCCCCGCGTTGCAGCCCGGTGTCGCCGCGCTGACGCGGACCCCGTCGGGCCATCCCGAAGGCTATATCGAGGCGTTCGCCAATCTGTACCGCGCCTTTGCGGCAACCGTCCGCGGCGAGGGCGGACGCTGGTTCCCCGGCGTCGTCGACGGGCTTCGCACGATGCGGTTTATCGAGGCGGTGATCGCCAACGCGGCATCGGACCGCAAATGGTCGCCGCTCTATCCTGGAGAGACGGAATGAAATTCTTCATCGGGCTTGGCGCAGCCGGCATCGGCGCGGCGGCCCTCATGGCCGTCTGCGCGCCGACCAGCGCCCAGACGACGCCCGCCGCGGCGCCCCCGGCCTTTGCCGCCTGCCGGGCCTGCCATACGGTCGACAAGGGCGGGCGCAACGGTATCGGCCCCAATCTTCACGGCGTGGTCGGCCGTGCCGCCGCCGCGTCGCCGGGGTTCAATTATTCGCCTGCGCTGAAGGCGTCGAAGCTGCGCTGGGACGACGCGACGCTGAGCGAATATCTCGCGGCCCCGTCGAAGAAGGTGCCCGGATCGCGCATGCCGATCGCCACCCCGGATCCCGCGAAACGCGCCGCGATCATCGCCTATCTGAAGGCGGCGGGCGCGAAATGAGACGGATCCGGCGATGACGCTCTCCCGCCGCACGCTGATCGCGGCCGGCGCCGCGGCGTCGCTGCTCCCCGCGGGGATCGCCGCGCAGCGCCGCGGCACGAACGCCGCCCGCTTCTCGCTCGGCTATGCGCCGCATGAGGGCAGCTTTGCGAGCCGCGGCGGACTGATCGAGCAGATCGCCTTCGCTGCCGACCAGGGCTTCACCGCTTGGGAGGACAATGAGGCCGCGGCCCGCCCCGTCGCCGACCAGGAGCGGATGGCCAAGGCGCTGTCGCAGCGCGGCATGACGATGGGTGTCTTCGTCGCGAGCATGCCCAAATGGGCCAAGTCGCGGCCCTTGCTCGGCGCGAATGACGACGCCGAGCGCGAGGGGTTCCTTGCCGATATCCGCGCGTCGATCGCGGTCGCCAAGCGGCTGAACGCAAACCGGATGACCGTCGTCACCGGCTTCATGGACCCGAAACTGCCCGTCGAGATCCAGACGGCGCGCGTGATCGACGTCATGCGACGGGCCGGCGACATCGTCGCGCCGCACGGCATCGCGATGGTGATGGAGCCGCTCAACACGCGCACCAACCATCCCGGCGTCTATATGCAGACGATCGCGCAGGGCTATGCGGTCGCCCGCGGCGCGAACAGCCCCGCGGTCAAGATCCTTGCCGACCTCTACCATGAGCAGATCCAGTCGGGGAATCTGATCCCCACGCTGGACAGCTGCTGGAACGAGATCGGCTATCTCCAGTTCGGCGACAATCCGGGCCGCAACGAGCCGATGACGGGCGAGATCAACTATGCCGCGATCGTCCGCTGGCTGCGCGGCCGGCGCTATGCGGGGGTGATCGGCATGGAACACGGCAATTCGGTGGCGGGACGCGCAGGCGAGGATCGCCTGGTCGCCGCCTATCGCGCGATCGACGCGGCATGAGGGGGAAGAGCATGACGAACTATGTGATGGCGGGGGTCGTCGCGGCGATGGCGCTTACGACAACGGGGTCCGTTGCCGCGCAGGACAAGCCGGGCTTCAAGGACACGCCGATGCTGCCCGGCGGCCAATGGCGTGTCCACGACGCCGACCGCCCTGCGCCCGTCGCCGTCGCGCCGGCCGCCACCCCCGGCGGTCCGCCCGCCGACGCGATCGTGCTGTTCGACGGCCGTTCGCTCGACGCGTGGAAGCCCGATCGCATCGCCTGGCCGATCGAGAACGGTGCGCTGATAATCCCGTCGCGCGCAAAAAGCGGCGGCGAGAACAATCTCGTCTCGAAACAAAGCTTCGGCGACGTGCAGATGCATCTCGAATTCCGCTCGCCCAATCCGCCGACCAAGAGTTCGCAGGACCGCGGCAATAGCGGCATCTGGTTCATGCAGCGCTACGAGTTGCAGATCCTCGACGGCTATCGGAACCCGACCTATGCCGATGGCACGGTGGGCGGGGTCTATGGCTGGAAGCCGCCGCTGGTGAACCCGGCGCGCAAACCGGGCGAATGGCAGACCTACGACATCATGTTCGAGCGGCCGCGCTTTGCCGCCGACGGCAGTCTGGTTCGGCCGGCTTACGTGACCGCTTTGCTCAACGGCGTGCTCGTCCAGAACCATCAGGCGATGCTCGGCACGACCAACTGGCGCCATGTCGCACGCTATACCGCGCATCCCGATGCAGCACCGATCCAGCTGCAGGACCATGATTCCCCCGTGGCGTTCCGCAACATCTGGATCCGCCCGCTGACCGATGCGGCAATCGCGCAGGACCTTGGAAAGGACGGTAAATGATCGATCGCAGAACCGCGCTGGCCGGTGTCGCCGGCATGTTCGGCGCAGCGCTCTATGCCCCGATCGCGCGCGCGGCCGGGCTCGTACAGCAGCCGGCGGCCGGTATCCCGCCGATCAGCGAAGGGCCACCGAGCGCGCCGGTCTTCACGCCTGCACAACGTGCACTGATGACCCCGCTCAGCGAGCGCGTCCTGCCGACCACCGATACCCCCGGCGCGATCGCGGCGGACGTCCCGGCCTTTATCGAAAAGCTGCTGGCCGACTGGGCCCGGCCCGAGGACCGCGTGCCGATCATCGCCGGGCTCGACTCGATCGAGGCGCGCTGTCTGCAGGACTATAAGGTCGCCGGCGCCCGGGCGACCGCGGCACAGCACGACGCGCTGCTCACCCTGGCGATGAACGACGGCCTGCCGTCGGGCGGCGCGTTCTTCACCGCATTCCGGCAGCTCGTCATCACCGGTTACTACACGTCCGAAATCGGCATCACGCAGGAACGCGAATATCTGCCGGTCCCCGGCGAATATAACGGTGCCTTCCCCTATTCTCAGGTCAACAAGGTGTATTCCTCATGATCCTCAGCCGTAGAACCCTGCTTACGGGCACCGGTGCGGTGGCGGCGCTCGCGCTGGTCGATCGCTCGATCTCCCCCGCCTCCGCCGCACAGCTCAAGGCGATCGGCCTGCAGCTTTATACCGTGCGCGAGCTGTTCGCGAAGGACCCCGTCGCCACGCTCGAGGCGGTTGCGCGGATCGGCTACCGCGAGGTCGAATTCGGCGGTGGCGGGTACGAGACGATGGATCATGCGCTGCTGCGCAAGACCATGGACCGGCTCGGCCTGACCGCACCCTCGGTGCATATCGGCTATGACGCGCTGCTTCAGCGGTTCGAACCGTCGGTGGCGATGGCGAGGACGCTCGGCGCGAAGACGGTCGTGCTGCCGTACATGACTGACGAGCATCGCAACGAACAGGGCTGGAACGCCGCGCTGCCCAATTTCAACCGCTTCGCGACGCAGCTGAAGTCGGCGGGGTTCGGCTTTGCCTATCACAACCATGATTTCGAATTCACGGTCCGGCCGGGCGGGGTCAGCCTGTACGACCGCCTGCTCAAGGAAACCGATCCCGCGCTCGTCAAGCTCGAGCTCGATATCTACTGGGCGGCGCATGCGGGCGAGGATCCCGCGGCGCTGATCGACCGGCTATCCACCCGCCTCTACGCCTATCACGTCAAGGACATGCGCCCCGATCGCAGCATGACCGCAGTCGGCCAGGGCACGCTCGACTTCGCGGCGCTGTTCAAGCGCAAGTCGGGTGCCGGCGTGCAGCATTTCTACGTCGAGAACGACCAGGCGCCCGCGCCCTATCTGCCCGACATCACCACCAGCTTCCGGACGCTGCGCGCACTGCGCTTCTGATCGAGACAGGAGACCAAGACCATGGCCGCAACCAACAGGTTCGACGCGATCGTCATAGGATCGGGCGTGAGCGGCGGGTTCGCTGCGAAGGAACTCACCGAAAAGGGCCTGCGCGTCCTGATGCTCGACCGCGGCGTGATGGTCGAGCACGGCGAAGGCTATGCCTATGACGGCAAGCCCGCCTACGAGGTGCCCGCGCGCAACATCATGCCCCCGGCGCTCGTCAAAAGCGATTATTTCATCGCCAAGCACGGCTATGTCGCACCCAGCAACCGCGCCTTCTACAATGACGACCGGCTGAACCCCTATGCCTATGACGAGGGCAGCAAATTCTACTGGATCCGGCCCGCGGCGGTCGGCGGCAAGTCGCTGATCTGGGGACGCTGGTGCTTCCGGTGGAGCGAGGACGATTTCGAGGCGAACAAGCGCGACGGGATCGATGGCGACTGGCCGATCCGCTATGGCGACGTCGCGCCCTGGTACAGCTATGTCGAAAAATATATCGGCGTGTCCGGCTCGCGCGAGAACCTGCCCTATCTGCCGGACAGCGAATTCCAGCCACCCATCCCGATGAACGTCGCGGAAAAGTGGGTGAAGCAGAATCTGGAAAGCCGCTTCCCCGGTCGCAAGCTGATCAACACGCGCCTGTCCAACATGACCGAGGACAAGCCCGAGCAGAACCGGACCAAATGCCAGTTCCGTAACCAGTGCAGCAATGGCTGCTCGTTCGGCGCCTATTTCTCGACCCAGGCGGTGACGCTGCCCGCGGCGCGCGCGACCGGCCGATTGACGCTGCAGTCGGACGCGGTCGTCACCAGCCTCGATTATGATCCCAAGGCCAAGCGCGTGACCGGCGTCCGCTACATCGATACCAAGACCGGCCAGGCGCAGTCGGTCCAGGCCGACCTCGTCTTCCTCTGCGCCTCGGCGATGGCATCGACGCAGATCCTGCTCAATTCACGTCCGGCGGGCAGCGATCGCAGCCATTTCGACACGAGCGGCACGCTCGGCCGCTATGTGATGGACCATATCTTCCGCGTCGGGGTCGACGGCGAGATCGGCGGGATGCAGGAGTTCATCGAATATGGCCGCCGCCCGGGGGGCGTCTATATCCCGCGCTTCCGCAACATCGGCGGCGACGACGGCGTCGGCTTCAAGCGCGGCTATGGCTATCAGGGCGGCGCCTATCGCACGCCTGCGGCACCCGTCGGGTTCGGCGCATCGATGAAGCACGGGATGCGCAACTATGCGCCGTGGCACTTCAGCATGGGCGCGTTCGGCGAATGCCTGCCTTATGCCGACAACCATGTGTCGCTGCATGCGTCGAAGGTCGACCGGTTCGGCGTGCCGCTGCTCCGGTTCGACGTGCGCTTCCACGACAACGAACTCAAGATGATGGCCGATGCCCGGGCGCAGGGCGAGGCGATGCTCCGCGGTGCCGGACTGACCAACGTCAAGAGTTCGGAACAGGAGCATGTTCCCGGCGACGCGATCCACGAGATGGGCGGCGCGCGGATGGGGCGCGATCCGCGCACCTCGGTGCTCGACGCATGGAGCCGCGCGCACGAGGCCACCAACCTCTACGTCACCGACGGCGCGCAGATGGCTTCGGCCTCCTGCGTCAATCCGTCGCTCACCTTCATGGCGCTGACTGCGCGCGCCGCCGATCACGCGGTGAAGCAGCGCACCCGCGCCTGATCGGCCCCTGCCCCTGATCTATGATATCGCTATCATTGATCAGGGGCAGGCGACGGATCAGTCGACGGAGACCTTGGGCCTGCGCCGCGGTGCCGAGTCGGACTGGCGCCGGATCAGCGTGAAATCGAACGTCTTGTGCCGGTCCTGCGGATCGATCGCCTGCGACCGGCGGATGGTCGAGGCGAGCATTTCGACCGCCGACCGCGCCATGTCCGCGATTGGCTGGTGGATCGTCGTCAATTCGGGCCAGATCGCGGTCGACAGCGTCGTGTCGTCGAACCCACACACCGTCAGGTCGCCCGGCACGTCGAGGCCGCGCCGATGCGCGACCGCGACCGTCGCAGCCGCCATGTCGTCGTTCGACGAGAAGATCGCCGATGGCTGCTCGGCGAGCCCCAGCAGCGTCTCGGCCGCATCGAGCCCCGATCGGTAGGTGAACAGCCCGTGCGCGATCAGCGAGTCGTCGCGTGCGATCCCGGCCTCGTCCAGTGCCGCCGCATAGCCTTCGAGTCGCCGCGCACTCGACGACAAATTGGGGTTGCCGGTGATGAAGCCGATCCGGCGATGGCCCAGCGCGATGATGTGCCGAGTCATCGTCAGCGCCGCCTCGCGGTCGTCGATGCGGATCGCCAGCATGTCGGGCACGGGCAGCCCGCTCGCCAGCGACACGGTCGGGACCTGCGCCGCCGCCAGCAGGTCGAGCACCGCATCCGCCTCGCACAGCGGCGGCGGCAGGATGATGCCGTCGATCCCGCCCTCGATCAGGTGACGCGTCACCGCGATCTCGTGCTCGCCCAGGTCGCATTTCTCGATGATGATCTGCACGTCGCTGCGCGCCGCCTGGTCGAGGCTGCCGAGCAGGAACTCGCTGAGAAAGCCCGCGCTCGGGTTGCTGTAGAGCAGGCCGATGCGGACCTGTCCCGCCCCGGCCAGGCTGCGCGCGGCCGGATTGGGCGCATAGTTCAGCGTCGCGATCGCGTGAGTCACCGCGTCGCGCGTCGCGGCGCGCACATTGCTCGTGCCGTTGATCACGCGCGACACGGTCATCGGCGAGACCCCGGCGAGTCGCGCGACGTCGCTGATGGTCGGCGCGCCGCCGGTGCGCCGCGACGTCTTGACGCGGCCGATCGAGGAAGTGTTCATGTACCAACCGTTAGCGCACCCCCTTGACGCGGCAAAGCCCCACGCGATCCGATCCCGAGTCGGTCATCGTCGTCGGGCCTCGGTGGACGGCTCGCCCCGTTGCGAGACGCCTGCCGCTCTTTTCATGGGGTATTTTTCGTGCGCGACGATGCGGAACCCCCTTGCTCCGGCGCACGAGAGGGATATGATAGCGCTATCTCCCGCCCCGGCGGAGGACAGGTCTCGTAGAAGACCAGCTCTTAGGAAGGATCATAAGGTCATGCGCCTCCGTTTCCCCATGCCCGCCCGCCGTGCGCGCGCGGTCCCGTTGCTGGCCGTCTCCGCTCTGGTCATTCCCGTGCTGGCGGGTCTCGCACCCGCGCTGTTCACGGGCGGGACCGCGACGGCGCAGTCCGCCGCCAAACCGCAGGGCGAACCGCGCAGCCCCGAGGGCAAGCGCTATCTGTCGCAGCCGCTGGTCACCAGCATCTACACCGCTGACCCGTCCGCGCATGTCTTCAACGGCAAAATTTACGTCTATCCGAGCCACGACATCGACGTGACGACCGCCGACGACGATCTGGGCAACCAATATGCGATGCGCGATTACCGCGTGCTGTCGATGGACCGGATCGGCGGGCCGGTGAAGGTGAACCCCGTCGCGCTCGACGTGAAGGACGTGCCCTGGGCGTCGCAGCAGATGTGGGCGCCCGACGCCGCCTATAAGAACGGCACCTATTATCTGTATTTCCCGGTGCGCGACAAACAGCTCGACAAGAACGGGCTCGGCACCTTCCGCATCGGCGTCGCGACGTCGAAGAGCCCGGTCGGCCCGTTCAAGGCGGACCCCAAGCCGATCGCGGGCAGCTTCTCGATGGATCCCGCGGTGTTCACCGACGCGAACGGCGCCAGCTACATGTATTTCGGCGGCATCTGGGGCGGCCAGCTGCAGCGCTGGAAGGACGGCAAGTTCGATCCCAACGGCTCCGACACCGATCTCGGCCAGGACGACCAGCCCGCGCTGTCGGGCAAGATCGCGCGGTTGAACCCCGACATGAAGAGCTTTGCCGAAACGCCGCGCGACGTCCAGATCCTCGACGAGGCCGGCAAGCCCGTGCTCGGCGGCGATCATGAGCGGCGCTTCTTCGAGGCGTCCTGGGTCTTCCAGCGCGGTGGCAAATATTACTACACCTACTCGACCGGCGACACGCACTTCCTGAACTATGCGACCGGCGACAACCCGTACGGGCCGTTCACCTACAAGGGGCATATCCTGAAGCCGGTACAGGGCTGGACGAGCCACCATTCGATCATCGAGTGGAACAAGAAATGGTGGCTGTTCTATGCGGACACGCAGCTGAGCAACAAGAATCACTTGCGCAACGTCAAGGTGACCGAGCTGAAGTTCGCGCCCGACGGCTCGATCCCCACCATCGATCCGTTCGTCAACTAATGTTCCTCGGAATCGACATCGGCACCTCCGGCGTAAAAGCCGTGGTGCTCGACGAGGCCGGCAGCGTCGTCGGCCAGGGCGTCGCCGCGCTGAGCGTCCAGCGGCCGCATCCGCTCTGGTCCGAACAGGATCCCGATGCGTGGTGGCACGCGACCACCGCGGCGGTCCAGGCGATCGACCCGGCCGTCCGCCGCTCGGTCCGCGGCGTCGGGCTTGCCGGGCAGATGCACGGCGCGACCCTGCTCGACGCCGACGACCGCCCTTTACGCCCCGCGATCCTGTGGAACGACGGCCGCAGCTTTGCCGAGTGCGAAGCGATGGAGCGTGCGGTGCCCGACCTGCGCAAAATCGCGGGCAACATCGCGATGCCGGGCTTTACCGCGCCCAAGCTGCTCTGGGTGCGCGAGCATGAGCCCGAGATCTTCGCGAAGATCGCGACCGTGCTGCTGCCCAAGGACTATGTCCGCCTGCTGATGACCGGCGACAAGGCGTCCGACCTGTCGGACAGCGCAGGGACCCTCTGGCTCGACGTCGCCGCGCGGAGCTGGAGCGATGCGCTGCTGGCCGCGTGCGGACTGACGCAGGCGCAGATGCCACGGCTGTACGAAGGCTCCGAGATCACCGGCACGCTGACCGCCGAGGTCGCCGAACTCTGGGGCATGCCGCCGGTCCCCGTCGCGGCGGGGGGTGGCGACAATGCCGCGGGTGCGGTCGGCGTCGGCGTGGTCGCGGACGGCGATGCACTGCTGTCGCTCGGCACCTCGGGCGTGATCTTCGTCGCTACCAAGGACTTCCGCCCCAACGCCGATAGCGCGGTCCATGCCTTCTGCCACGCGCTGCCGGGCATGTGGCACCAGATGTCGGTCCATCTGTCGGCCGCGTCGTGCATCGACTGGGTGGCGAGGATCACCGGCGCGACCGGCCCGGCCGACTTGTTCGCACGGGCGGAAGCCGCCGGTCCCGCCAGCGGCCCCGAGATCTTCCTCCCCTATCTGTCGGGCGAGCGTACGCCGCACAATGATGCCGAGGTTCGCGGCGCGTTCCTCCGGCTCGACAACGACACCGATGCCGGCCGTCTGTCGCAGGCGGTGCTCGAGGGCGTCGCCTTCGCGCTCGCCGACGGGCTCGACGTGCTGCGTGCGGCGGGGACGACGGTCGAACGCCTCGCGGTCATCGGCGGCGGCGCGCGCTCGCGCTACTGGGGCGCGGTGCTCGCCGCGGCGATGGAGGTCGAACTCGTCTATCTCCAGGGCGGCGAGGTCGGCCCCGCGCTTGGTGCCGCACGGCTCGCGCAGCTCGGTGTCGATGGCGGCGATCCCGCGACCGTCTGCGTCGCACCGCCCGTGTCGCACCGCATCGCCCCCGACCCCGCACTCGTCGCCGCGCTCGCCGAGAAAAAGGCGGCGTTCCGCCAGGCCTATCCCCGTATCACCCCCAAGTCATAGGAATCCCCGATGTCCGACTTCTTCGCCGATATCCCCCAGATCAAATATGAGGGCCCCGACAGCAGCAACGAGCTCGCCTATCGCTATTACGACAAGAGCAAGGTCGTGCTCGGCAAGACGATGGAGGAGCATCTGCGCTTCGCCGCGTGCTTCTGGCACACCTTCTGCTGGCCGGGGTCGGACGTGTTCGGCGGGGGCACGTTCAACCGCCCCTGGCATGCCGGCGCCAACGACTCGGCCGCCGCGGCGCACAAGCGCGAGGTCGCGTTCGACTTCTTCAAGAAGCTCGACGTGCCCTATTACTGCTTCCACGACGTCGACGTCATGGCGGATGCCGCCAACGTGACCGAGCATCGCCGCTTTTTCGCCGAAGCCGTCGACCATCTCGAACAGCTCCAGGCCGCGTCGGGCCGCAAGCTGCTCTGGGGCACCGCCAACGCGTTCAGCCATCCGCGCTATGCGGCCGGCGCGTCGACCAACCCCGATCCCGAAGTCTATGCCTTTGCCGCGCTGCAGGTCCGCGACGCGCTCGAGGCGACGCATCGCCTCGGCGGCCAGAACTATGTGCTGTGGGGCGGTCGCGAAGGCTATGAGACGCTGCTCAACACCGACATGAAGCGCGAACTCGACAATTTCGGCCGCTTCCTGAGCCTCGTCGTCGAGCACAAGCACAAGATCGGCTTCACCGGCACGATCCTGATCGAACCCAAGCCGCACGAGCCGACCAAGCACCAGTACGACTTCGACACCGCGACGGTGTACGGGTTCCTCAAGCGCTACGGGCTCGAGAACGAGGTGCGCGTCAACATCGAGGCGAACCACGCCACGCTGTCGGGGCATACCTTCGAACACGAGATCGCGACTGCCAACGCGCTCGGCATCTTCGGGTCGATCGATGCCAATCGCGGCGATCCGCAGAATGGCTGGGATACCGACCAGTTCCCCAATTCGGTCGAGGAACTGACGCTGGCGATGGTCGAGATCCTGCGCGGCGGCGGCTTCACCACCGGCGGCTTCAACTTCGACGCCAAGGTCCGGCGCCAGAGCATGGACGCGGCCGACCTGTTCTACGGCCATGTCGGCGGCATCGACGTCGTCGCGAAGGGCCTACTCGCCGCTGCCGCGATCATCGAGGATGGTCGGGTCGATGCGATCAAGGCCAAGCGCTATGCCGGCTGGGACGGTGATTTCGGCAGCACGATCGGCGGGCTCGATCTGGCCGGTATCGCCGATCTCGCGGTCGAGCGCGACATCGATCCGAAGCCGGTTTCCGGCCAGCAGGAGCGCCTCGAAAACCTGATCAACCGCTTCCTCTGATCGACCCGCGACGCCGGGGCCACGTCCTGACGGACGGGCCCCGGCCTTGCCGCTCGCTGCCCAGCCGCTGCAATCAAGCTGCTGGGAACAGGCGATAAACCCGTCGATCCGGGTCCGATTGCCACATGAACGATTTGTCACGATCGCGGCGGGGCCCTTTGCCCCTGCTGCTGTGTTGTCGCGCCTGACACCAGTTGTCCGCAAGTCATGTCAGGGGCCGGATCGATGCATAACATTACTATTAGGGCAACAACACTTCCCGATCACGCCGCCTAGTCTGAAAAGACCATGGCGAGGACCAGGATGATGACCGGCTATGCTGGTCATCGTGGCGATTATGACTGCCGTGTCGCACCGGATCGGTGCCGCGTCGGAAAATGCGACGGACGCTGCGCGTGACACCCGGGATTGGCCTGACCTGGGCAATTTGCGCGGCGGCGACGGCCGGGGTGATCGCGCGCCCGTTCCGCCTGCCCGAAGCGGTGTGGGCGGTCGCCGGCGCGGTCGCGCTGCTCGCGCTGGGTCTGTTGCCACTCGCTGCCGGGCTGACCGCGGTCGGCAAGGGCATGGACGTCTATCTCTTCCTGATCGGCATGATGCTGCTCAGCGAGACCGCGCGCCAGCAGGGCCTGTTCGACTGGATCGCCGCGACCGCCGCGCGCGGTGCACAGGGGTCGCCCGTCCGCCTGTTCGCGCTCGTCTACGTCACCGGGATCGTCACCACGACCTTCCTGTCGAACGACGCCACCGCGGTCGTGCTCACGCCCGCCGTCTATGCCGCCGCGCGCAAGGCGAAGGCGGATCCGTTGCCGCTGCTGTTCGCCTGCGCACTCATCGCCAACGCGGCAAGCTTCGTGCTGCCCATCTCCAATCCGGCGAACCTCGTGCTCTATGGCGGCACGATGCCCCCGCTCGGCCAGTGGTTCGCCTCGTTCGCGCTGCCATCGGTGGCGGCGATCGTCGTGACCTATGGCGCGCTCCGCTGGACCGAGCGTGCGCGGCTCGTCGGGCAGTGCGAGACGGAGATCGCGCGCACGCCGCTGACCCTCGGCGGCAAGGCGGCGCTGGCAGGGATCGTCGTCACCGCGGTCGTGCTATTGCTGGCCTCGGCATTCGACGTGCAACTGGGGTTGCCGACCTGCATCGCGGGGGTCGCGACGACGCTCGCCATCTGCCTGCTGGTCCGCATGTCACCCCTCGTGGTCGTGCGCGACGTGTCGTGGAGCGTGCTGCCGCTCGTCGCCGGGCTGTTCGTGCTGGTCGAGGCGCTCGATCATAGCGGCGTCATCGGCCACGTCGCTGCGTGGTTGCGAGCAGAGGCCGCCGATCCGGCGCGTGCAGCCCTGACCGCGGGGACCCTGCTCGCCTTCGGGTCGAACCTGGTCAACAATCTTCCCGCCGGGCTGATCGCGAGCACCGCGGTCGCACAGGCGCAGCCACCACGCGTCGTCGTCGATGCGCTGCTGATCGGCGTCGATCTCGGCCCCAACCTCTCGATCACCGGGTCGCTTGCGACGATCCTGTGGCTCCAGGCAATCCGCCGCGAAGGCCTTGATGTCGGGTTCCTGCGCTTCCTGAAGGTCGGCGCGGTAACGATGATTCCCGCGCTCGCCGCCGCGCTCGGCACGCGCCTGCTGATCGGCTGACCCTCGACGCTCCTCTCTGCCGCCCCCTCTTTTCCAGGACCAAGGACCGACCATGGCGACCCTCTCCGCTTCCCTGCCCTCCCGCCACCCCCCCGGCGGCAAGGCCCCGCACCGTCATGCGCCGGCGGGACGTACGCTCGACGCGCTGAACTTCTTCCTCGCCGACGTGCGCGACGGGCTCGGGCCCTATCTCGCCATCTATCTGGTCGCGGTCCGCGGTCCCGCGCATGGCTGGAACGAGGCGACGGTCGGGCTGGTCCTGACGATCGCCGGGATCGTCGGCCTGATCGCGCAGACGCCCGCCGGCAGCCTGATCGACAAGAGCCGCAACAAGCCGCGGATCGTCATGGTGGCAGCGTTGCTGGTAACTTTGGCCAGCGTATCGCTGCCGTTCGTCACGGGCTTCACGGTGGTGACCATCACCCAGTCGGTCGCCGCCGTCGCCAGCGCGATCTTCGCCCCCGCAATCTCGGCGATCACGCTCGGTCTGGTCGGGCCAAAGATGTTCGCCAAGCGGGTCGGCCGTAACGAGGCGTTCAACCATGCCGGTAATGCGGTGTCCGCCGGGCTCGCGGGCGTACTCGCCTGGACGTTCGGACCGGTCGTGGTCTTCTGGCTGATGGGCGCGCTGACCGTCGCCAGCATCGTCACCGCGACGCGGCTCCACAACGACGATATCGACAATGCCGTCGCGCGTGGCCTCGACTGCGAGCCCGATGCGGACTGCGACGAGCCAAGCGGCTGGAAGACGCTGATCGATAACCGCCCGCTGATGACCTTTGCGGTGATAGCGTTCCTCTTCCATCTGGCGAATGCCGCGATGCTGACCTCGGTCAGCCAGCTACTCGCGCGCACCGTCGGCAAGGATCAGGCGACGTCGCTGACCGCCGCGTGCATCGTCGCGGCACAGCTCGTGATGGTGCCCGTCGCGATCTTCGTCGGCCGGCATGCCGAACGGCTCGGCACCAAACCGCTGTTCCTCGTCGCCTTCGGGTTCCTCGCCGCACGCGGCGCGCTCTACACGCTGTCCGACGATCCCTATTGGCTGGTCGGCGTGCAGGCACTGGACGGCGTCGGCGCGGGCATTTTCGGCGCGCTGTTCCCCGTCGTGATCGCCGACCTGACCGAGGGGAGCGGCCGGTTCAACGTCAGCCAGGGCGCGGTCGCGACGACGCAGGGGCTCGGCGCAGCGCTGTCGGCGACGCTGGCGGGATCGATCATTGTCTGGGCAGGCTACAGCGCGAACTTCCTAACGCTCGCGGCGATCGCGGGGGCCGGGTTCCTGCTCTACATGATCGCGATGCCGGAGACGAAGAAGGGCGGCCAAGTGTAAGTCGGGAAATCGATCCGAACACCCCCTGTCCTGTGGTCCCGCTTTCGTGCAACAGCAGGACCCCACATCACCCTGTCCCCTGCCCCGGATCCCGAGCCGCATGACCAGCGACATTCTCATCATCGGCTCCGGCGCGGCCGGGCTGACCGCCGCGCTCACCCTCGCCGACCGTTTCACCGTCACCGTGCTCGCCAAGGGGGCTCTGAACGAAGGGTCGACCGCCTGGGCACAGGGCGGGATCGCCGCGGTGCTCGAACCCGGCGACACGTTCGAGAATCATGTCGAGGACACGATGGTCGCCGGCGCCGGGCTGAACGATCGCGGGATCGTCGAGATGGTGGTCGAGGGCGCCCCCGCCGCGATCGAACGGCTCACGCATCTCGGCGTGCCCTTCGAGACCGAAGGGAACGCGCTGCACCTGACGCGCGAGGGCGGCCACAGCCATCGGCGGATCGTCCATGTCGCCGACGCGACCGGCTGGGCGGTGCAGGAGGCGCTGCAGAGGGCCGCCGAAGCGCACCCCAACATCACGCTGGTCCCCGACCAGGTCGCGATCGACCTCGCCACCGGGCGGCACGAGATGCGCTATTCGGGCGCAGGCCGGGTCTGGGGCGTCTATGCGGTCGACCGCGGCACCGGACGCGTCGCGCTCTACACGGCGCGCGCGACGATCCTCGCGACCGGGGGTGCGGGCCGCACTTACCTGTTCTCGACCGCGCCACGCGGCGCGACGGGCGACGGCATCGCGATGGCCTGGCGCGCGGGCGCGCGCGTGTCGAACATGGAAATGATGCAGTTCCACCCGACCTGCCTCTACAATCTGGAGGTCAAGAATTTCCTGATCACCGAGGCAGTGCGCGGCGAAGGCGGGCGGCTGATCAACCCGACCACCGGCAAGCGTTTCATGACCTATTATGATCCCGTCCGGATGGAGCTGGCGCCGCGCGATATCGTCGCGCGCGCGATCGACGCCGAGATCAAGCGCTACGGGCTCGATTACGTTCATCTCGACATCAGCCACATGCCCGCCGACTTCATCCGGCATCATTTTCCGAACATTCACGAAAAGCTGCTGACGGTCGGTATCGACATGACGACGCAGCCGATCCCCGTCGTCCCCGCCCAGCATTACACCTGTGGCGGGATCGTCGTCGACGAGCATGGCAAGACCGACCTTCCCGGGCTCTATGCGGCGGGCGAGTGCACCGAGTCGGGGCTGCACGGCGCGAACCGGCTGGCGTCCAACTCGCTGCTCGAATGCTTCGTGTTCGGCGAGGCCGCGGCGGACAGCATCGCCGCCGATTGGGACAGCCTGCCCCCGCCGCCGCCGATCCGTCCCTGGGACGAAAGCCGCGTCACCGATTCGGACGAGGAGGTGGTGATCAAGCAGACCTGGACCGAGATCCGCCGCTTCATGTGGAATTATGTCGGCATCGTCCGCACCACCAAAAGGCTCGAACGCGCACAGCACCGGATCGCGATGCTGAACGAGGAGGTCGCCGAATATTACCAGCATTTCCGCGTCACGCCCGACCTGATCGAACTGCGCAACCTGCTCCAGACCGCAGAACTGATCGTCCGCTCGGCGCTGCACCGTCACGAAAGCCGCGGGCTGCACTACACGCTCGATTATCCGCAGATGCTGCCGGAGGCGATCGACACGGTCCTGACGCCCTGACGTTCCGCGTCCCGGCGCATCGGACGTGCAGTTCGTCGCAGCCGGGCGCGCGGGGCGTATCGCGGCAGTCCGGACCGTATCAGGATCGTAGCGCTATCGCAGGATATCCGACACCCATGGCAATTGGCAGGTTCGCGCGTCTTTTCGTGACCGGCGGCATCGCGCTCGCGCTGAACGGCTGTGGCTCGACGTCACGCCCCGGTGCGACCGGCGCCGCGCCGCAGGGCGATGGGACCACCAGCGTGTCGGTCCCGGTCCCATTGCCCAAAGCACGCGCCACCCGTGCCGCGCCCGCTCCGCTCGTCACGGCGATCGACGCCTTGCACCATGATTTTGCGGGCAAGGCGGGGATCGCGATCCGCGCGGTGGACGAGGGCTGGACGGTCGAGGCCGGCGGACGCCAGCGCCTGCCGCAGCAATCGGTCAGCAAGCTCTGGGTCGCGATCACGCTGCTCGACCTGCGCGACCAGGGCAAGGCGAAGCTCGAGGATCCGGTCGTCGTCCGCGCGGAGGATCTGACGCTGTTCCATCAGCCGATCGCGATGCTCGTCACCGGCGACGGCTATCACACCACCGTCGGCGAATTGCTCAGGCGTGCGCTGACGCATAGCGACAATACCGCGAACGACCGGCTGCTGAGCTATGTCGGCGGCCCGCGCGCGGTGCGCGGCATGATCCTGCGCAAACAGCTGGGCGAGATCCGCTTCGGTCCGGGCGAGCGGCTGTTGCAAAGCGGGACGGCGGGGCTCGTCTGGCAGCCCGCCTATGCGCTCGGCAACGCGTTTGCGGTCGCCCGCGCACGGCTCGATCCGCAGATCCGCGCCGCCGCACTCGACGCCTATGTCGCCAATCCGCCCGATGGCGCCGCGCCGATCGCGATCGCGGATGCGCTGGCCCGGCTCGCGCGGGGCGAATTGCTCAGCGCCAGCTCGACCCAGGTCCTGCTCGACACGATGGGCGCGTCGGTCACCGGCCGCGCGCGGTTGCGCGCCGCGCTGCCCGCGGGGTGGCGGATCGCGCATAAGACCGGCACCGGCCAGGATCTCGGTCCCCGCAACGCCGGCTTCAACGATGTCGGACTTCTCACTGCACCCGACGGCAAGCGCTATGCGATCGCGGTGATGATCGGCGACACGCTGCGGCCGATCCGCGAACGCCAGATGCTGATCCAGGCGGTCGCCGCCGCGGTCGCCGCGCATGCCGGTGGCGCCCGCCCGTCGGTCTGAGATTTTCCTCACACCTGATACCCAACAACCACGCTTCGCCCATTGGTCCGCGCGCGCGCATCCGCTAGACCGCGCGCGATGCCCCATCTCTATCTCGTCGACGGCTCCGGCTATATCTTCCGCGCCTATCACCGGCTGCCGCCGCTTACCAACAAGCATGGCGAGCCGGTCGGCGCGGTGTACGGCTATACCACGATGCTGTGGAAGCTCGCGGACGAGGTCCACGCGGCCGATGGCCCGACGCACATGGCGGTCATTCTCGACAAGTCGTCGAAGACGTTCCGCAACGATCTCTACGACAAGTACAAGGCGCAGCGTCCGCCCCCGCCCGAGGATCTCGTCCCCCAGTTCCCGATGATCCGCGACGCGACGCGCGCCTTCTCGCTGCCGTGCATCGAGACGGAGGGGCTCGAGGCGGACGACATCATCGCCTGTTATTCGAAGGCTGCGCTGGCGCAGGGCTGGTCGGTCACGATCGTCTCGTCGGACAAGGACCTGATGCAGCTGATCGAGCCCGGGCTCGACATGTACGACACGATGAACAACCGCCGGCTGGGCGCGGAGCATGTCGCGGAGAAATTCCACGGCGTCACCCCGGCGCAGCTCGGCGACGTGCTCGCGCTGATGGGCGACAGCGTCGACAACGTCCCCGGCGTCCCCGGCGTCGGCCCGAAGACCGCCGCCAAGCTGATCCTCGAACATGGCGACCTCGAATCGGTGCTCGCCGCCGCCGAGGGGATGAAGAAGGGCAAGCTGCGCGACAATCTGATCGAGCATGCCGAGATGGCGCGGCTGTCGAAGGTGCTGGTCACGCTCCGATGCGACGTCGCGCTACCCGAGCCGCTCGAGGATCTCGAGCTCAAGGGCATCCCCGACGCCCCCTTGCGCGCGTTCCTCGATCATCACGGCTTCAAGTCGCTGATCGCCAAATTGTCGGCCGTCGCCGAAGCCCCGGTCGCCGAGTCGACCGTGGTCGCGGACATGGACGCGGACGAGCCGTGCAAGCATGACGATTACGAGACCGTCGTCGACGAGGCGGCGCTCGACCGCTGGATCACCTTGGCAAAACACCAGGGCTGGATCGCGATCGACACCGAGACGACCGGGATCGACGCGACTCGGGCGGACCTCGTCGGGATCAGTCTGGCGCTGCATCCGAACCTCGCCTGCTACGTACCCATCGCGCATGGCGGCACCGATCTGCTCGCGGAAAATCCGGTCCAGATCGACCGCGCGGTCGTGCTGGCGAAGATGAAGCCGCTGCTGGAGGATCCGAGCATCATCAAAATCGGCCATAATCTGAAATACGACATGATCGTGCTGGCCCGCGCCTATGCCGCCACCGGTGGCGTGACGATCGCGCCGTTCGACGACACGATCCTGATGAGCTTCGACCTAGACGCCGGGCTTCACGGCCACGGCATGGACGAGCTCGCCGCGACGCACCTTTCGCACACCTGCATCGCGTTCAAGGACGTGGTCGGCACCGGCAAGTCGCAGCGCAGCTTCAACGAAATCGACCTCAAGGCCGCGACCCATTACGCCGCAGAGGACGCGGACGTGACGCTGCGCCTGTGGCGGCGGTTCAAGCGCCGCCTGCCCGCCGAGGGTTCGACGCGCGTCTACGAGATGGTCGACCGCCCGCTCGTCCCCGTCATCGCGCAGATGGAGATGCACGGGATCAAGGTCGACGCGGCGAAACTGTCGAAACTGTCGACCGAGTTCGCCGCGCAGATGGCGAGCCTCGAAACCGAGATCCACGCGCTCGCCGGCGCACCGTTCACGATCGGCAGCCCCAAGCAATTGGGCGACGTGCTGTTCGAGAAGATGGGCATCAAGGGCGGCCGCAAGGGCAAGTCGGGCGTCTATTCGACCGACGTCACCGAACTCGAACGGATCGCCGCCGACAAGGATTCGCCCGGCGCGGTGATCGCGCGCAAGGTGCTTGACTGGCGCCAGCTGTCGAAGCTGAAATCGACCTATACCGACGCGTTGCAGGCGCAGATCAACCCGGCGACGGGTCGCGTCCACACCTCCTACTCGCTGACCGGCGCGCAGACCGGGCGGCTGTCGTCGACCGATCCGAACCTGCAGAACATCCCGATCCGCACCGAGATCGGTCGCCAGATCCGCGACGCGTTCGTGGCCGAGCCCGGCAACGTGATCCTCGCCGCCGACTACTCGCAGATCGAGCTGCGACTGGCCGCTCACATGGCGAACGTCCCCGCGCTGAAGCAGGCGTTCGCGAACGGCGACGACATCCACAGCCTAACCGCGCAGGAGCTGTTCGGCGAGGTCAACCGCGACACGCGCGGTCGCGCCAAGACGATCAACTTCGCAATCCTCTACGGCATCTCGCGCTGGGGGCTCGCCGGCCGGCTCGACGTGTCCGCGGACGAGGCGCAGGCGATGATCGACCGCTATTTCGATCGCTTCCCCGGCATCTCCAACTACATCGTCGACACCACCGAAAGCGTCCGCGCGACCGGGTTCACGACGACGTTGTTCGGTCGCAAGACGCATTTCCCGCGGATCCGCTCGAAGATCCAGCACGAACGCCAGGGCGCCGAGCGCGCCGCGATCAACGCGCCGATCCAGGGGACGAGCGCGGACATCATCAAGCGCGCGATGGTCCGCATGGGGCCGGCGCTGCTCGAAGCCGGGTTGCCGAACGTACGCATGCTGCTTCAGGTCCACGACGAACTCGTGTTCGAACTGCCCGAGGGCGATGTCGAGGCGGCCAAGCCGGTGATCGAACGCGTCATGGCGACCGCGGCCGAGCCGGCGGTGTCGCTCGACGTGCCGCTGGGGATCGAGATCGGCACGGGCCTGAGCTGGGGCGCAGCGCATTGATCGCGCAGGGCGGCAGCCGGCCACGCCCGGCTGACTCGCACAAGCGCGGCCGGCGGAGCGTTCGCTCCGACCGACGACGCGGCTTTGCCGCGGCGCGGCGCACCAGCGGCGCCCGCCCGTGACCGAATCGACCAAGGACATCGACACGCTCGCCAAGGGCGGTCGGACCAACATTGCGGGCTTCGTCCTCCGCCTCGCCGCGCGCATCCCGTTTCTGTTCATCGCGGGACGCATCTACGGCCCGGACCTGGTCGGCCGGTTCGCGATCGCGGTCGTGGTGGTCGAACTCGCCGCGCTGCTGGCGACGCTCGGCCTCAAGCGCGGTCTTGCGCAGGCGCTGAGCAGCACCGAGCGGCCGCACGCCTATGTCGTGTGGGATGCGATGGCGGTGGCGTTCGTCGCGTCGCTGATCGCGAGCGCGGTGCTCTTCACCTTCCCCGAGATCATGTACCCCAATACGGCGATCACCGGGCTCGACCGGTTCCTGCCGCTCATCATCGTCGCGGTCGCCTGGTCCGACGTCAGCCTGGCGGCACTCGCCTATCGGCTGAACGTCAAGGCCGCGGTCACCGCGCGTGCGGTGGTCGAGCCGTGGACGATATCGATCGCCGCCTGGGCCTTCTCCTATTTCACGATCCGCGACGGGCTGGTGCTCAGCTATGTCGCGTCGATGACCGCGGCGCTGATCGCGAGCCTCGTGCCGTTCGTGCGAAGCTACGGGCTGCCGCGCGGCTGGTCCCCGCATCTGCGCCCGCTCTATGCGCTCGCCCGCGCCAATGTGCCACTGGCGGGCGCGGACATCCTCGAATGGGGCAGCCGCAACGTCGACCGCTTCATCCTCGGCGTGATGTTCGAGCCCAAGGTCGTCGGCATCTATTATATGGCGCAACAGGTTGCGAGCCTGCCGCAGAAGCTCAAGACGAGCTTCGACCCGATCCTCGGCCCCGTCATCACGCAGAGTCTTGCGATCAACGACCGCGCAGCGATCGCCAATCAGGTCCGCCAGGTCGCGTTCTGGATCATGGCCGCACAGGGAGGCCTCGCGCTGATGGGCTCGATTCCCGGCGAGGCGGTGATGGGCGTGGTCGGGCCGCAATTCGTCGCTGGCACCGCCGCGCTCGCCTTCCTGCTGACCGCCGAATTCCTCGCCTCGAGCGGCGCGGTCAGCGAATCCGCGCTCGTCTATATCGCGCGGCACCGCAATCTGATGATCTCGGCGGTGATGCTCGCCTTCCAGATCGGCCTCAGCTTCACGCTGATCTTCGCGATCCGCCGCCTCGGCTATCCGGTCAATTATCAGGCTGCGGGACCCGCGATCGCGCTCATGATCTCGGTCGCGCTGACCTCGGTGATCAAGTCGCGGCTGCTCGGAAGCCTGCTCGGCGCGAGCGTCTCGCCGTGGCGCTGGCCGCTGGTCTGGGCCGCGCTTGCGGCGATCGTCGTGGGCGCGGGCTTTACCGCGCTGCCCAAGCGGCTCGAATGGGTCGAACTCGCGGTCGGCGAGCCGGCGATCGCCGCGACCTATCTCTTCATCCTGTGGAAATGGGCGTTCGGGCCCGCCGACCGCGCCCTGTTCGCCAAGACCCCCGAGCCCAGCGAAGCGACGCTGCCGCGGAGCGGGTCCCCGGTCCGCTGATCCGGCCCCCCGAAGCCGGGGGGCCGCCGGCGATCAATGGCGGAAGTGGCGCATCCCGGTAAACACCATCGCCAGCCCCGCCTCGTCCGCCGCCGCGATCACGTCGGCGTCGCGGATTGATCCGCCCGGCTGGATCACCGCGGTCGCGCCTGCCTCAACCGCCGCGAGCAGCCCGTCGGCAAACGGGAAGAACGCGTCGGAGGCAACCGCCGCGCCGATCGTCCGCGGCGTCGCCCAGGCCGCCTTGTCCGCCGCATCCTTGGCCTTCCACGCAGCGATGCGCGCGGATTCGAGGCGGTTCATCTGCCCCGCGCCGATGCCCGCGGTGCTGCCGTCCTTGGCATAGACGATCGCGTTCGACTTGGTGTGCTTGGCGACGGTCCACGCGAAGCGGCAGTCGGCGAGCTCCTGCGCCGTGGGCTGGCGCTTCGTCACCACCTGCAACTCGCCAGGCGTGCCGTTGTCGCGCCCCTGGACGAGCCAGCCACCCGCGATCGACTTGGCGGTGAGCCCTGCGCGCGCCGCATCGGGCAGGTCGCCGGTCAGAAGCAGACGCAGATTCTTCTTCGCGGCGAACAGTGCGATCGCCTCCTCATCGGCATCGGGTGCGACGACGACTTCGGTGAAGATGCCGGTGATCGCGCGCGCGGTCTCGACATCGAGACGGCGGTTGACCGCGATGATCCCGCCGAACGCCGACACGGTGTCGCAGGCGAACGCCGCGGCATAGGCCTCCTCGAGCGTCGCGGCGGTCGCGACGCCGCACGGATTGGCGTGCTTGACGATGACGACCGAGGGGGCGGCATCACGGAACTCGGCGACGAGCTCGAGCGCGGCGTCCGCGTCGTTCAAATTGTTGTAGCTCAGCGCCTTGCCCTGCACCTGACGCGCCTGGCCGATGCCGAGGACGCCATCGGTCGCGGTGTAGAAGGCCGCCGACTGGTGCGGGTTCTCGCCGTAGCGGAGCGCATCGCCGCGCTTGAGCGTGATCGGCAACGTGGCCGGAAACTGCTCGCCCTGATCGACCGTGCCGAACCAGGTCGCGATCGCCGAGTCATAGGCGGCGGTGGTCGCGAACGCCTTGGCGGCGAGGCGCTTGCGGTCGTCGAGCGTCGTGCTGCCGCCCGCGACCAGCGCATAGTCTGCGGGATCGGTGACGATCGCGACATAGGCATGGTTCTTGGCGGCCGAGCGCACCATGCTGGGGCCACCTATGTCGATATTCTCGATCACCGTGTCGCGGTCCGCGCCCTTGGCGACGGTCGCCTCGAACGGGTAGAGATTGACGATCACGAGGTCGATCGCGACGATCTGGTGCTCTTCCATCGACGCGGCATGCCCCGCATCGTCGCGCACCGCGAGGAGGCCACCGTGCACCATCGGGTGCAGCGTCTTCACGCGGCCATCCATCATCTCGGGAAAGCCGGTCAGCTCCGACACGTCGCGCACCGTCAGCCCTGCCGCACGCAGCGCGGTGGCGGTACCGCCGGTCGACACCAGCTCGACACCGTGGCTCGCAAGCGCGGTGCCGAGATCGACGATCCCGGTCTTGTCGGAGACGGACAGGAGTGCGCGCTTTATCGGGATGCTGGTCATGACAGGTCTTTCGTGATCCGGGTTTCGCCGTGCGGCGGGCCTTAGCGTCGGTTGACGTTGGGGAACAGGGGGCGGGTCGCGCGCAGATGTCGCCGTCTCGCGTCACGCCACGAATATAGCACCTCCCCGGCGGAGGCCGGGGTCCAGTTGGGGAACGTCGCCAACCTAAGACGACGCTTCGTCATCGCCACCTTTCCAACTGGACCCCGGCCTCCGTCGGGGAGGGTGATTGTAAACGCTCTCGGTTTGGCGCTCAGGCCTTTTTCAGTGCCCAGCTCACGCTCGCGCCACCCGCCGCGGCCTCGCCGGTGATCATCAGTTGCTGCGTCGCGACCGGGCGGCCGTCCGCGTCGATCCAGACGCTGTCCTCGACCACCAGCGCGCCGCCGCGGCAGCGGAACTGCCAGATCGCGCCGCCCGGCAGGCGGAGTATCGCGCCCAGACCGTCCGCGGTCGGCGACACCTGTACCCCCGCGCCCAGATGGAAGCGGATCGCGAACAGCGAGAGGCCCAGGCGCCGCTTGCTGCCCTTGGGCAACAGCGCGTCTTCGCCCCGCAATTCACGGCCGTCGCCGGTCAGCATCAGCTGGCGGCGGTGCACAAAGCCCCAGCGCCGGACATAGCCGTCATGGCTCGCCTCGATCCGGCTCGCTGCCTCCGATTCCTGCCGGCTCAGCTCGACTTCGGCAACACCGCGGCCGAGCGTCCCGTCGGCATGGATCGCAGTCGAGTTGCTGTCGGCGATCGTCAGCGTCGAATGCGCCGCGGTCGACCGCAAGCCCTCGACCATTGCCGGCGGCAATTGCGCGATTCCCGCTCGTGCGCCGCCGCAATTGACGACCAGCCGCGCCGGGCCATCGGAAAATTCGAACGCGAGCGTCGAAGCGCACCCGCCTTCGACAAGGCGTGCGACGGGTGGCGGCGCGGCGTCGACGATCAGCACCGAGGAGGCCGCCGCCAGCCGCTGATAGCCCCAGTCGCGCGCCTGGCGGAGCGGCCGGGTCCGGATGCCGCTCGCCTCGATCACCGCGGCGACCTGAGTCTCGCTTGCGGGGCCCCCGCCCTGCCAGCTCGACAGTCCAAGATCGCCATGCGTCACGCCGAGCAGCGCCGCGACCATCTTGGTGAGCGTCGTCGCGACGGGCTCGGGCAAGGCCAGGTTGCGTGCAAGGTAACTGTCCTGGAGCAGCGTCAGAAGCTGGATCGAATCGAGCAGCATCGCCGGGCTGCGCGAGACCGAACCGCCATCGTCGAACAACCCGGTGCCGAGCGCGCGCAGCAGCCCGGCCTCACCGAACGCGCGGCGCGGGTCACCGCCCGGGATCAGCAGCCCGGCGGCGACGACGCCGCACCATGCCGCGATCCGCGGTGCGCCTGCGGGCACCTTGTCCGCGCTTCGATCGAGGTGCAGCGCGCCCCGCGCGAGCGCGTTCAGCACCTTCGAGCGGTAGACTAGGTCAGCCGACGACAGGATCAGCGGCGCATGCGCGGTCCAGAACAGGATCCGCCTGCCCCAGAGGTCCGGCCGCCACGCGATCCCGCCCGGCGTGTCGGCATAGGCGGTCAGCCACAGCCCCATCAGATATTCGGCGATCGGTGCCCCGCGTGCGCGGGTTGCGACGGTCGACAGGTCGCGCAGCCAGGCAAAGCTGTGGAAATAGTCGGCAAAGGGACCGGGCAACGGCTTTGCCAGATCGAGCGTCTCGATATCGCGCACCTCGCCACGGAACGACAGCAGGCCCTCGAGCAGCATCGTGCCCCGCGGGATGTCGCCGAGCACCGGATCCTCGGGGACTGCGATCAGCTTGAGCGGATAGCGTCCCTTGAGCCGCAAGGCATGGAGCGGCGTACGCCAGGTCAGGCGGTGAAAGCGCTCCGCCAGCCGGTCGGCGAGCGACAGCCCGTTGTCGCCGCCGAGCCGGATCAGGCGACGTCCTTCGTCGATACCGTCGAGCATTGGATCGGTCACGGGATCGGGCTGGTCGGTCAATCGCCCCTCAATGCCGCGATGTTGGCGGCATACTGTGCCGGCCCCCCGCGAAACACCGACGTCCCCGCGACCAGCGCGTCCGCACCCGCATCGATGCAGCGCTTCGCCCATTCGGCGTCGACACCGCCATCGACCTCGAGATCGATCATGCGACCGCTCTTCTCGATCATCGTCCGGATCGCGGTGATCTTCTTGAGCTGGCTGGGGATGAAGCTCTGCCCGCCAAACCCGGGATTGACGCTCATCACCAGCACGAGGTCGACCATGTCGAGCAGGTAATCGAGCATCTTCGCCGGCGTACCGGGGCAGATCACGACACCCGCGCGCTTGCCGAGCGACTTGATGTGCTGGAGCGAGCGGTGGATGTGCGGGCTGGCCTCGTAATGCACGGTGATGCAGTCCGCGCCGGCCTCCGCGAACGCATCGAGATATGCGTCGACGGGGGCGATCATCAGATGGACGTCGAACGGCTTGGCGGTGACGCCGCGCACCGACTTCATGACCGCGGGGCCGAACGAGATGTTGGGGACGAAATGCCCGTCCATGACGTCGATATGGATCCAGTCGGCGCCGGCCGCATCGATGGCGCGGACCTCCTCACCCAGTTTGGCGAAGTCGGCGGACAGGATCGAGGGGGCGATGCGGACGGGTTGCATGAATGTGTCCTAGCGGGGGATTCACGTGGTGCGAAGGCCTTCAATCCTCCCCCAAAGCGGGGGAGGAATGGTCAGGCGCGCTTCAGACGGGTGATGAAGAAGCCATCGCAACCGCCTTGTTCGGCGAGCATGCCCGGCAGCGTGCGGACGGTGCCGGTGTCGGTCGGCGTGATCCCGGCGGGGAGCTCGGCCTGGTCGACCGGCACGATCGAATAGTCGCTGCGCGCGGCGAGGAACGCGTCGAGCTGCGCCTCGCCCTCCGACGGTTCGAGCGAGCAGGTCGCGTAGACGAGCGTGCCGCCGGGCTTCACCCAGTCGGCCGCGCGCGCGAAGATCCGCGCCTGCAGCGCCGCGGTCTCGGCGATGATCGAGGGGCGGACGCGGTGGAGCACGTCGGGGTGGCGGCGGAAGATACCGGTCGCGCTGCACGGCGCGTCGATCAGGATCGCGTCGGCGGGCTCGGCGGGCGCCCATTCGAGGAGGTCGGCGTTGACGACCTCGGCCTTCAGATGCGTCCGGTAGAGATTCTCGCGCAGCCGCTTGATCCGGCTCTGCGAATTGTCGACCGAGGTGACGGTCCAACCCGCCGAAGCGAGCTGCAGCGTCTTGCCGCCGGGCGCCGCGCACAGATCGAGGACATGGCCCTCCCCCTTGCCCAGCAAGCGCGCGGGCAGCGAGGCGGCGATGTCCTGCACCCACCAGGCGCCGTCGCCAAAGCCCTCCATGTCGGGGACCGAGGCATGATCGCCCAGCCGCAGATGCCCGGGCATGAAGCTCTCGCCGCCGAGCTTCTCGCGCCAGCCTTCGGTTTCGGCCGGGTCGGCGATCGTCAGGTCGAGCGGCGGTGGTGCGGCGATCGCACGGCCCGCATCGTCGACCATCTCCTCGCCCCATGCGGCTTCCCAGCGCAGCTCGACCGGAGCGGGCAGCGTTGGCACCTCGGGCAGCAGCATGTTGGCGCGGAACAGCGTCCCGAACACGCCGTGGACCAGCTTGCGCGGACCGCCATCGACCAGCGGCAGCACGGTCGAGATCGCGGCGTGCGACGGCGTGCCGAGGATCAGCACCTGGACGAGCGCGATCCGCAGCGCCATCCGCGCCTTCGCATCATCGGGCAGATTGGTCTTCGTGACCGAATCGATCATCGCGTCGAGATCGGGGAGACGGCGCAGCGTCTCGGCGGCGATCGCATGTGCAAGCCCGCGATCGGGTCCGTGGATCGCGCGGGTCGCGGCGGGCAGCGCGGATTCGAGCGATTCCCCGCGACGCAGCACCGCATCGAGCAGGCGCAGCGCGGCGCGGCGGGTGGGGACGCCAAGCGGCTCGGGGGCGTGGGTATAGTCGGGCATAAGAAGGTCCTTCGCGTTCGGGTGCCGCGCGCTGCATTGGCAAGTCGCACGGCGCGCCCCATGTGGCGGTTACGACGCCAACACGCAATCCGGAGAGCCATGATGGGCCAGCGCCCCGACCATGTGAAGCCACCCGCCTATCTGTCGAAGGATACACCGGTGCCACAGCCCGAGCCGATCGTGCCGGACAAGGACCCCGAACCGCGCGACCCGACGCGCTATGGCGACTGGGAACTCAAGGGCATGGCGATCGACTTCTGATCGCTTCGTCGTTTCGAGGCCTGATCCAGCGCTGCTCCACATCCGTCATCCCCGCGCAGGCGGGGATCCATATTCCCGGTTGGCGGCGGTGAGGCCGCACGCTTCGCCCCTATGGATTCCCGCCTACGCGGGAATGACAGAGGTTGTGTCGGTAAATCTGCGGCAGCGGTCCTGACGCACGCGGAACGTATCGCACGGCGGCGCGTCGCGGTAGGATGAGGGGATTCTTCGCAAAACGCTGGGTGAAAATCACCGGCATCGTCGTCGCTGGCGTGCTCGTGCTGGGGTTGATCGTGCTCGCCGCCTTCCCTTGGGGGTCTCTCAAGGGGGTGATCCAGCGTCAGCTCACCGCGCGGTTCGGCCGGCCGGTGACGATTGGCGGGATCGAGCGCGTCGACACGTTCGGGTTCAACCCCACGATCCGCATCACCGACGTCCGTATCCCGCAGGCGGAATGGGCGGGAACGGGCGATTTCGTCCGGCTGCGCGAGGCCGAAGCCACCTTTTCCGGGCTCGCACTGCTGAAAGGGGCGTTCGGGCCGCGCGACGTGAAGGCGCGCGGACTGCGGCTTGTGCTGGTCCGCGACAGGAACGGCCGCACCAATTGGGAACGCCCGGGCAAGCCGAAGGGCGGCGGGAGCTCCACCGACCTCGACGGACTGACGATCAGCGACAGCGTGATCGCCTATCGCGACGACAAGCAGGACCGGTTCGTTACCGCACGCTTCACCGCCGATCCAGTGCACGGCATCCGCGCAGCCGGCAACGGCACGATCCGCGGTGCGGCGGTGCGGATCGCCGTGGCGGGGCCTTCGGTCGAGCGGTTCCAGGGCAAGCCCTGGCCGTTCACCGCGTCGATCGACGGCGACGCGCTCTCGATCATCGCGAAGGGCCGGATGGACCACCCGCTCGACACCGACGCGATGGAGCTCGACGTGACCGCACGCGCGACCGACCTCAAGCTGATCGACGCGGTGATCGAGGCCGGGTTGTTCCGCACGCAGCCGGTGTCATTCTCCGCGCATGTCCGCCACGATCAGCCGAAATGGACCGTCACGCAGCTGAAGGGCGTGGTCGGACGGTCCGATTTCACCGGGCATGTCAGCGTCGACAAGCAGGATGGCCGTAGCAAGGTCGACGGCGCGATCGTGTCGCGACAGTTTGATTTTGGTGATCTGGCGTCGGACGAAGGCAAGGCGAAGGGTGCCGCACTCGAGCGCGCGATCGGCCCGCGGCTCGTGCCCAACACGCGGATCGATATCGGCAAGATCGACACCACCGACGCGCGGATGGCGTTCCGGATCAAGCGGATCGTGAGCGCCAAGGGCGCGTCGCCGATCCTGTCCGCCAGGGGCGTGCTGGCGATCGACCACCAGCTGCTGACGCTCAGCGACCTCGACGCGCGATTGCCGCATGGTCGGGTCGAGGGGAAGCTGACGGTCGACCAGCGCGGCGACCGCAAGGTACCGATGGTCGATATCAACCTGCGGCTGCGCGGCAGCAGCGTGCAGGATCTCGCGGGCGGCGGCGGTGAGTTCAGCGGCAATGTCAGCGCGCGCGCACGACTGAGGGGGCCCGGCACGACGATCCGCGCGGCGGTCGGCAATGCGAACGGCACGATCGGGTTCGTCGCGCGTGACGGGCAATTGCCGCAGGGAATCGCCGCGGCTCTGGGATTCGATGCGGCGCGCGCGCTGCTGGCGAAGGATGGCGAGCGCGCGGGGCTGCGCTGCGTCGTGCTGAAACTCGACGTGACGCGCGGCCATGGTCGGATCGATCCGATGATCGTCGACACGACCGCCAGCCTGATGCGCGGTCAGGGGAGCGTGGTGTTTCCCGGCGAGACGCTGAACATCCGGCTGACGGGCACGCCGAAACAGCATGCGCTGCTGCGCGTGCCGGGCTCGGCCTATATGACCGGCACGATCGAGCGGCCGGCGGTAACGATTCCGCCCGAGGTGAAGTCGGTCGGCAACATCTTCAAGGCGATCGGCCGCGCGATCACGGGAAAACAGGGCCCGACTGCGCGCGATGCGGATTGCTCGGGGCTCGCGGCGCGCGTGCTGCGCTAAACCGATCCTCCCCCGCCAGGGGGAGGATGAAGCAATCGCCTCCTAATCAGCCCGCCTCGTCCTTGAGCGGTCGCGCGAGGAGGTCGCCGATCACGTCGCGAACCGGTGTCCCTTCCAGCAGGCGGCAGACGGCCTCGGTGATCGGCATGTCGACGCCCGCGTCACGCGCGGCCTCGCCCAGCACGGGGGCGGTGAATGCGCCTTCCGCGACCGTGCGGCGATCAGCCAGCAACGCGGCCGCCGCCTCGCCCCGTCCGAGCCCCACCCCGAGCGAGAAATTGCGCGAACTCGTCGAGGAACAGGTGAGCACGAGGTCGCCGAGCCCCGACAGCCCGGCGAGCGTCTCCGCGCGCGCGCCGCGCGCAAGCCCGAACCGCGTCATCTCGGCAAAGCCGCGCGCGATCAGCGCCGCACGCGCATTCTGGCCAAGCCCGGCCCCTTCGACCACGCCACAGCCGATCGCGAGCACGTTCTTCACTGCCCCGCCAATCTCCGCACCCGCGACGTCGGTCGACGCATAGGTCCGGAAATGCCGCGCCGCGAGCCGGATCGCGAGTGCCTCGCCAAGCGCCTCGTCCTCGCAGGCAAGCGTCACCGCGGTCGGCAGCCCCGCCGCTACCTCATGCGCGAAGGTCGGCCCCGACAGCACCGCGATCGGCGCGTCGGGATGCACCGCACGCGCGACCTCGCCGACCAGCCGCTTGCTCCCCGCCTCGATCCCCTTGGCGCACAGCACCAGTGGGATGCCGCCGATCGGCGCGGCGGCGAGCACGCTGCCGACATGCTGCGCCGGCGCGACGACGAGGATCGCGTCCATGTCCGCCAGCGCACCAAGGTCGCCGGTCGCGCGGATCGTTGGCGACAGCGCGACGCCGGCGAGGAACAGCGCGTTCGCATGAGTCGCGTTAATCGAGTCGACGACGGCCGGCTCGCGTGCCCACAGGATCACGTCGCGACCTTCATGCGCCGCCACCTGTGCCAGCGCGGTGCCCCAGGCGCCGCCACCGATGACGCCGATCTTCATGCCTTCACCCCTGCACCGCGTACCGCCTCGGCGTCGGGATCGAGCGGCCAGCGCGGGCGGGCCGCGGTGTCGAGCGGATCGGTCAGTCCGGCGGCGAACCGCTCCGCCCCGGCCCAGGCGATCATCGCCGCATTGTCCGTGCACAGCCAGAGCGGCGGCGCGACGAACCGCAGGCCGCGGGCCGCGGCAAGCGTCTGCAGTGCGCCGCGGACCGCGCCGTTCGCCGCGACCCCGCCCGCGACGACCAGCGCGGTGGGTGTGACCCTCAGACCGTTCAGCGCCCTGGTCGTGCGGTCGATCAGGCAATCGACCACCGCGGCCTGGAACGACGCAGCGATATCCTCCGGCGGATAGTCCCCGACGACCCGCGCGACCGCACTTTTGAGACCGGCAAAGGAGAAATGCGGTTCGGCCGAACCCTTGAGCGGGCGCGGCAGCGGCAC
>NZ_JPDP02000024.1:0-28485 GCF_000732685.2 Sphingomonas sp. STIS6.2 | reverse complement strand
AGCCCGAGCCCGAGCGCGGGAAAGGCGACAAACGTCACCCCCAGCACAGCGAGGTGGAGCGGCCAGTTGCGCAGCCCGTCCCAGATCGCAGCACGCGACAACTTTGCGCCGTGCAGGAAGAACAGCAGGAAGATCGCGACGTCGGCGACATAGCCGACGATCGTCGCCGCCTGTCCCCGCGCCGGCAACAGGCTCGCCAGCACGACGGTGCCGAGCAGCATCAGGATGAACGGCTCGAAGATCGATAGAAAGCGCCGGATCACGGATGCGCGGTCACATAGGCCTCGAGGGTCGCCAGATGCCCGGCGATCGCCTCGTCATCGAGGAAGCTGCCGAGGAAGCTGTTGCGCGCCAGCGTCACGATCTGCCCGCGCGACAAATTGCGCGCCCGCGCGGTCTGGCGGTAGTTCTCGCCGATATAGCCGCCGAAATAGGCCGGGTCGTCCGAATGGATCGTCGCACGCAGGCCGAGATCGAGCATCCTGTCGATCGGATGGTCCTCGATCCGGTCGACGTTGCGCAACCCAACGTTCGACAACGGGCACACGGTCAGCGTCATCGCTTCGCGGGCCAGTCGCGCGACCAGTACCGGATCCTCGAGCGCACGGTTGCCGTGATCGATCCGGTCGACGCGCAGGATGTCGAGCGCCTCGTGGATATAGGCGGGCGGGCCCTCCTCGCCGGCATGCGCGCACAGCAGCAGCCCGGCTTCCGCCGATGCTTCGAACACGCGCGCGAACTTCGACGGCGGATGCCCCATCTCGGACGAATCGAGCCCGACGCCGATCATCTGGTCGAGCCAGGGCTCGGCCTGTTCGAACGTCCTGAACGCATCTTCCTCGTCGAGATGCCGCAGATAGCTCATGATCAGGCCGATGCTCATCCCGTGCTTCGCCCGCGCGGCATCGATCCCGGCGAACAGGCCGTTGGCGACGACGTCGAACGGGATGCCGCGATGCGTGTGCGTCTGCGGATCGAAGAAGATCTCGGCATGGACCACGCCGTCCTGGGCGACCCGATCGAAATAGGCGAGCGCCAGATCGTGGAAATCCTCCTCGGTCTGCAGCACGGCCGCGCCCGCATAATAGATGTCGAGAAAGGTCTGGAGGTTGGTGAAGCTGTAGGCCGCGCGCACGTCCTCGACGCTCTTGAACGGAATCGCGACCTTGTTGCGCTCGGCGAGCGCGAACATCAGCTCGGGCTCGAGGCTGCCCTCGATATGCAGATGCAGTTCGGCCTTGGGCAGGTTGGTGATGAAGTCGTCTGTCATGCTCGATCCCGTCGTGATGTGCGTCACCGCGCAACCATTCCGCGCGTCACGCACTTTGCGCAAGGTCGAAACCCGTTGCATGACATCGCTGTCACGTTACCGCGGACCGGCTATTGCCGCCTCTTACCGATCACGCGAAGGACCCATCGATGCCCACAGGACTGGTCGCACTGCTCGACGACATTGCCGGGATCACCAAGCTGGCCGCGGCCAGCCTCGACGATATCGGTGCTGCGACCGGCAAGGCGGGCAGCAAGGCGATCGGCGTGGTGGTCGACGATGCCGCGGTCACGCCGCGCTACATGGTCGGGTTCTCGCCCAAGCGCGAATTGCCGATGATCGGCAAGATCGCGCTTGGTTCGTTCCGCAACAAGCTGCTCTTCATCCTCCCCGCCGCCCTCGCGCTGAGCGCGTTCGCACCCTGGGCGCTGACCCCGCTGTTGATGATCGGCGGCACCTATCTGTGCTTCGAGGGCGCGGAAAAGATCCTCGAGGCGCTCGGCGGCGGCCATGCCGAAGCCGAAGCCACCGCCCCGATCGATCCGAAGACGCTCGAGGACCAGAAGGTCTCTGGCGCGATCCGCACCGACTTCATTTTGTCGGCGGAGATCATGGTGATCGCGCTGTCGGACGTTGCCGCCGAACCGATCTGGGAACAGGCGATCGTGCTTGCACTGGTCGGCGTCGCGATCACGATCCTCGTCTACGGCGTCGTCGCGCTGATCGTGAAGATGGACGATATCGGCCTGCATCTGACCGAGCGGAAAAGCCCGGCCGTGCAAGCGTTCGGCCGCGGCCTGGTCAAGGGCATGCCCGTCGTCATGTCGGTGCTGTCGGTGGTCGGCACTGCGGCGATGGTCTGGGTCGGCGGACAGATCATCGTCCACGGGATCGAGGATTTCGGACTGACGACGATCCCGCACTTCATTCACGATGCCGCCGCGGGCGCCGCCGCCGCGGTGCCGGTCGCCAAGGGCGTGGTGAACTGGGTGGTCAACGCCGCACTGTCGGGCGTCGTCGGCCTCATCCTCGGTGGCGCGATCGCACTTGGCCTCCACGCGGTGAAGAAGCCCAAGGCGCACTGAGCCACCCCCATACGTCATCCTGACGAAAGTCAGGACCCAGGGTAACGGGCACTGACGTTCGTGGCTCTGGATCCTGACTTTCGTCAGGATGACGGGGAAGGATCAGCGGATCCCTATTTCGCCGTCCACTTGTCCATCCAGCCGATCACCTCGCCATACCATTGCAGGCTGTTCTTCGGCTTCAGCACCCAGTGATTCTCGTTCGGGTTGACCAGCAACCGTGACGGAATCCCCCGCCGCTGCAACGCGGTGAAGCTCGCGAGCCCCTGCGTATAGGGAATGCGGAAATCTTTCTCGCCGGTGATCACCAGCATCGGCGTCTTCCAGTTGGCGACGTAGTTGACCGGGTTCCATTTCTCGAACGCGGCAGGATCCTCGTAATAGGTCTTCCCGCCATGCTCCCACTCGTCGAACCACAGCTCTTCGGTCTCGTACGCCATCGCACGCGCATCGAAGACGCCGTCATGCTGGACGATGCACTTGAACCGGTCGGGCCACTTCCCCTCGATCCAGTTCATCATATAGCCGCCATAGGACGCGCCGAGCGCGCAGGCACGGTCGC
This sequence comes from Sphingomonas sp. STIS6.2, assembly GCF_000732685.2. Lineage (NCBI taxonomy): Bacteria > Pseudomonadati > Pseudomonadota > Alphaproteobacteria > Sphingomonadales > Sphingomonadaceae > Sphingomonas > Sphingomonas sp. STIS6.2. Next base: position 25,568 of record NZ_JPDP02000024.1, on the reverse strand, counting down.
CGTCGAGCCAGCCGAATTTGGCGGTCGCCGCCGCCAGCCCCTTTTGCAGATCCTCGAGCGGCCAGCCGCCCCAATTGTTGCTGATCGCGTCGGTGAAGGCCTGGCCATACCCCGTCGACCCGTGGAAATCGACCGCGACCAGCCCGTAGCCCGCACCCGCGAACACCGCCGGGTTCCAGCGATAGGACCAGCTGTTGTTGCTCGACCCCTGCGGTCCGCCGTGCACCATATAGGCGACCGGGACCTTGCCCGTGGTGCCATACGGCTTCACCGCATAACCCCAGACGGTGTCTTCGTTCGCGCCCTTGAAGTTGAACCGCGTGACGGTCGGCATGTCGATGCCCGCGAGCTTTGTCGCGTTGACCGAGGTCAGCCGCTCCGGCTTCGGCATCCGCGTGCCCTTCACCGCCAGCGCATAGAAGTCGTCGGGCGCGGTCAGGCTGCTGATCGCGACGACCACGCCCCTGGGCGTCGGCACGACCGCGCCGACATGGCCCTCCTGCGTCAGTCGCGTCACTGCGCCCGTGGCAGGATCGACCGCGAACACCGGCGTCTCCTGCGTGTCGTCGGCGGTGACGTAGATCCGTTTGCTGTCGGGGCTCCACGCGATCGACGCAACCGAGCGATCCCAGCCCTGCGTTACCGCGCGCACCTGGCCGCTGGCCAGATCGCGCGTCATAAGCACCTGGCGATCCGCCTCGAACCCCGCGCGCGCCATCGCGAACCAGGCGAGCGTGCGGCCATCGGGCGACACCGTCGGCAGATTGTCCATGCCGGTGTTCGCCGCCGTCAGGTTGACCGGCGCTGCGGAACCGTCCGCGGGGACCGAGAAGATGTCGAGATTGGTCGAGGTCGCTTCGATCCGCCCCGCCTCACGCAGTGCGAAATACAGCGTCCGGCCGTCCGCGCTCCACGACACTTCCTCGCCGCCGCCGAACGGCTTGGACGGCGCATCGCCGATCAGACCGCCAGTCACCGCGACGCCGTCTCCCTGCGCGCCCGCGGCCGTCAGCGGCAGCACGAACAGCTGCGACCGGTCGCCGTTCGACCATGTGTCCCAGTGCCGCACGAACAGCTGGTCATAGGTCCGCCCCGCCCCGGCATTCGGGTCCTTCTTGACGATCGCGGGCGCAAGGCTCGGCGCGCCGGGCTTGCGATCGGCCCAGATCACCAGCTTGTCGCCGGTCGGTGCGACCTTGAACCCGCCAAAGCCGCCCTCGAAGCTCGTCAGCTTGCGCGGCGTGCCGCCAGCGATCCCGATCGACCAGACCGCGTCGCTGCCGCCCTTGTCCGACTGGTAATAGACGGTTGCGCCATCGGCGGAGAATTGCGCGCCGGTCTCGTTCACATCGGCTTCGGCGATCAGCGGCTCGGGTTTCGCACCCTTGCGCGTCAGGTCGAGCCGCCACAGGTCGAACCGCCCGCGATCGGCGGCGAGATCGGTCTCGCGCTGTTCCCACACCAGCCAGCGGCCGTCCTTCGACACGGCGGGCGAGGACACGCGCGACAGCTTGACGACATCGTCGATGGTCAGCTGGCGGGCGGTGGCAGGGGCGCTTGCAAGAGCGAGCACGGCGAGGCTTGCGGACAGCAGGATCTTCATGCGCGTCTGCATAGAATGCTTGCACGATCGCGCGCAATCGCCACGTCGTCGCGCACGATGACGCGCAAATCCTCCTTCCCGCCCGTGGCCGCCGCCGATGCGCGGCTGCTCGTCCTCGGCAGCCTGCCCGGCGACCGTTCGCTTGCCGAAGCTCGCTATTATGCGCATCCGCAGAACCAGTTCTGGGCGCTGATGTCGGGGGTCGTCGCGCGCGATCTGGTCGCGCTGGCCTATGACGACCGGCTGGTCGCGTTGCGCGATGCGCGCGTCGCGCTGTGGGACGTGATCGGCTCGGCACGCCGCGCCGGCAGCACCGATGCCGCGATCCTCGATGCGCAGGACAATGCGGTCGCCGACCTGGTAACGCGCCTTCCGGAACTCCGCGCGATCGCGTTCAACGGCGCCACCGCGTTGAAGTTCGGCCTCAGACAGGGGCTCGGAACGCTCGGCCCGCAGATCGTCGCGCTGCCGTCGAGCAGCCCGCTCCACACGATCGGCCGCGCCGCCAAGCAGCCTGCTTGGGACGCGCTCGCCCCCTTCCTTGCCGTGTCGCGCTAGATCCGCACCGCGCCCGCCGCACGCACATCGGCGATCGTCGGCCAGCCATTCACCGCCATCAGCAGATCCGCCTCCGCCAGCAGGCACCGCAACACATGCGCCGCCCCCGCCGCCCCATCGAGCGCGAGGCCATACGCATAGGGCCGCCCGACGCCCACGGCACGCGCGCCGAGCGCGATCGCCTTCACCACGTCGCTGCCCGACCGGATCCCTGAATCGAACAGCACGGGCACGTCGCCCGCTGCGGCGACCACATCCGGCAGCATGTCGATCGCCGCGATCCCGCCATTGGCCTGGCGCCCGCCATGGTTCGAACAATAGATCGCATCCGCTCCTGCATCGATCGCGCGGCGTGCGTCGTCGGGATGGCAGATCCCCTTCAGGATCAGCGGCAGCGTGGTCAGCGAGCGCAGCCACGCCATGTCGTCCCAGGTCAGCACCTTGCCGAACACGCCTGCCCATTGCCGCACCGCCGCCGCACCATCCTCCTCGGGCGGTTTGGCGAGCATCGCGCGAAAGACGGGATCGGAGAAATAGTTCATCAGCACCGCGCCGCGCAGCTGCGGGAAGTTCGCGACGTTCAGGTCGCGCGGCCGCCATCCCGTCACCCAGGTGTCGAGCGTGACGACGATCCCCTTATACCCCGCCGCCTCGGCGCGGCGCACCAGGCTCTCGGCCAGTGCCTTGTCCTTTGGTGTATAGAGCTGGAAAAACCCGGGGGTATCGCCCAGCGCACCCGCCACGCTTTCGAGCGGATCGTTCGACAGCGTCGACGCCATCAACGGCACCCCCGTCTCGGCCGAGGCGCGCGCGGCGGCGAGATCGCCGTGACCGTCCTGCGTGCAGATCCCGATCACCCCGACCGGCGCCATGAAGACCGGGCTCGGCAGGCGCATCCCGAACAGCTCGACCGACAGGTCCCGCTTGCTGCAATCGACCATCATCCGCGGCGTCATGCCCCAATGCCGGAACGCGTCGGCATTGTTGTTTTGCGTGAATTCGTCGCCGCAGCCGCCCTGGACATAGCCCAGCACCGATGGCGGCATCGTTGCGCTCGCGCGCTGTTCGAGCGTCGCGTAATCGACCGGGAGCTTCGGGATCACGCCGCTCAGACCGGCGTTGTAGATCGCGTTCTGGTAATCGCCGAAATGCGGCATCCGCCTGCTCCTATCGACGGCGTTACACCCGTCCTGACGGCGAATGTAGCGCTCAGCCGTCGAGCCGCGCCAGAAATTCCTTTGCCTGCGCCAGCGTCGCGTCTTGGTCCGCCGGTTTCATCTTCGCCCAGTTGCGATACGGCATCGCCAGTCGTGGATTGCGATCGAGCTTCTCCGCGTTGCGCACCAGGAAATCCCAGTACAGCGCATTGAACGGACACGCATTTTCCCCGACGCGCTGCTTCACATCATAGCGGCAATGCCCGCAATAATCCGACATCCGGTTGATGTACGCGCCCGACGCCGCATAGGGCTTCGACCCGAGCAGGCCACCATCGGCGAACTGGCTCATCCCCAGCGTATTGGGCAGCTCGACCCATTCATACGCATCGGCATAGACCTCCAGATACCATTCATGGACCTGCTTCGGGTCCGCGCCGATCAGCAGCGCGAAATTGCCCGTCACCATCAGCCGCTGGATATGGTGCGCATAGGCATGGTCGAGCGTCTGCCCAATCGCTTGCGCGAGGCAGTGCATGTCGGTCTCGCCGGTCCAGTAAAAGCCCGGCAGGTCGCGCCTAGCATCCAGGAAGTTGCGCTCGACATACTCCGGCCCCTCGCGCCAATAGATGCCGCGCATATATTCGCGCCAGCCGATGATCTGGCGGATGAACCCTTCGGCGCAGTTGAGCGGCACGCGCCCGGCGGCATATTCCGCCTCGACCGCGCGACACAGGTCGACCGGATCGAGCAGCCCCGAATTGATATAGGGCGACAGCACCGCGTGCCACAGGAACGGCTGGTCGGTCAGCATCGCATCCTGATAATCCCCGAACCGCGGCAGCGCGTGCTTCAGGAAATGCCGCTGCTGCTTCAGCGCGTCCTCGCGCGTCGTCGCGAAGTCGAAGGCATCGAGGCTGCCTGGATGCTCGCCGAACCGCGCCGCGACCATCGCGAGCACCTCGGTCGTGATCGCATCGGGGGCAAAGGAGAGCGGGCGCGGCATCAGCAGGTCGGCCTTGGCGGGCTTGCGATTATCCGCATCGTAATTCCACTCGCCCCCCTCGGGCTTGTCGCCGTCCATCAGCAACCCGGTGCGGCGGCGCATCTCGCGGTAGAAATACTCCATCCGCAACTGCTTGCGCCCCTCCGCCCAGGCCTCGAACTCGGCATGGCTGGCGAGGAAACGGTCATCGGCGCGGATTTCGACCGGCAGGCCGAACAGCGTTTCCCACGCCTCCAGCATCCCCGCAACGCGCCACTCGCCCGCTTCGGTGACGATGATTCGCGCCGGATGATGCCGCCCGATCGCGCGCGCGACCTCGCCGGTGAAGCTGCCGGTCGACTCCGGATCGTCGAGCGTGACGTAGTCGACGGTCCAGCCCGCCTCGCGCAGTGCCTCGGCGTGATGCCGCATCGCCGACAGGATATAGGCGATCTTGCGGCGATGGTGGCGGACATAGGTCGTCTCGTCGGCGACCTCCATCATCAGCACGATCGTCGCCGCCGGGTCGGCCCCGTTGAGCGAGGCGATCTGCAGCGAGAGCTGGTCGCCGAGGATCGGCACGAGCGTGGTTTTCTTGGAGCGCATCGCATCCTACATGGCGGACCATGACCGCTCCTACAAACCCGTTATATCTGGGCCAGAACAGCGCCCTCCCCGCCTCGCCCGAAGAGGCCGTGCTCGATTACGTGCCCAACCCGCGCGTCGGCCGGACCTATCTGGTGCGGTTCGCGGTGCCCGAATTCACCTCGCTCTGCCCGGTTACCGGCCAGCCCGACTTCGCGCATCTCGTCATCGATTATGTCCCCGGCGAGACGATCGTCGAATCCAAGTCGCTCAAACTGTTCCTGGGCAGCTTTCGCAACCATGCCGGCTTCCACGAGGACTGCACGGTCGGCATCGGCGAGCGGCTGTTCGACGAAATGAAGCCGGTCTGGCTGCGGATCGGCGGCTATTGGTATCCGCGCGGCGGGATCCCGATCGACGTCTTCTGGCAGTCGTCCGCACCCCCCGCCGATCTCTGGCTCCCCGATCAGGGCGTCGCCCCGTATCGCGGGCGTGGCTGACGCCGTCGCCGAATGCAGCAAGATTGATAAAGTTTAATATCAAAGCGTGTGTTGCAGTGCAATATTAATGCAACTTTCATACCTTGTCAGCCGTTGGGGGTGAGCGCGATGCCGGGTTAGCCCGTTATGCGCGCTCAGACAAAGGACAGGGTATGGCGTTACCGGCGGACGGGACCAAGATCACGCGGCTGGCACTCATCGGCAATTTTTTGCCGAGGCGGTGCGGTATCGCGACCTATACGACGGATGTGTTCACGGCGATGCGGGCGCGCTTTCCCGAGGTCGCGGTCGACGTCTATGCGATGGATGATCATCCTGGCCTGTACGAGTATCCGCCGGAAGTCGTTGGAACGATCCCCGAAACCGATCTGACCGCCTATCTGGATGCCGCACGCAAGATCGATGCGAGCGGAGCCCAGGCAATCTGGGTTCAGCACGAATACGGCATCTACGGTGGCCCGGCCGGGGACTATCTGCTCGCGCTGCTCGACCGCACGACGCTGCCGGTCGTCGTTGCGTTGCACACGATCCTCGAACGCCCCAATCCCGACGAACGCCGCGTCATGGAGGGCCTGTTGCGCCGTGCCGCGCGCGTCATCGTTATGGCGGAGCGTGGCCGCGACATCCTCCAGCGCGTTTATGGCGCCAGCCCGCGGCAGATTGTGATGATCCCGCACGGCGTGCCCGATCGTGACCTTGTCGAACCCGACACGCTGAAGGCGCAATTCGGCTGGGAAGGCCGCAAGGTCGTGCTGACCTTCGGGCTGCTCGCGCCGAACAAGGGTATCGAAACAGTGATCGAGGCGCTGCCCGCGGTCATCGAACGCCATCCCAATCTGCTCTACGTCGTGCTCGGCGCGACGCACCCCAATCTCGTCGCGCATCAGGGCGAGGCGTATCGTGATCGTCTCAAGGCGCTGACCGAAGCTCGTGGCGTGGCGGGCAATGTCGCCTTCATCGACGCGTTTGTCGAACATGATGAGCTGCTGAGCTATCTGCAGGCAGCCGATATCTATGTGACGCCCTACACCAACCCGGCGCAGATCACCTCGGGCACGCTCAGCTATGCGATCGGCGTCGGCAAGCCCGTCATCTCGACCCCGTACGTCCATGCGACGGAAATCCTCGCCGATGGGCATGGCGTCCTTGTCCCGTTCGGCGATGTCGCTGCCTTTGCGCGCGAGATCGACATGCTGCTGTCGAGTGATCGCGACCGCCATCGCCTGGCCGAACGCGCCTATGCGCGCGGTCGTACGATGATCTGGCCACAGCTTGCCGAAACATCGATGGCAGAGATCCGCGCGGTGGTCGCGGCACGCCCTTTTCGTCTGGCAAAACCTTCGCCCCCGTTGAAGCCGCTTGCGCCTGACTTCGCGGCCGTCGAACGGATGAGTGATTCGACGGGCATGCTCCAGCATTCGATCTACTCGATCCCCGATCGCCGGCATGGCTATTGCATCGACGACAATTGCCGTGCGCTCATGCTGATGAGCGCGATGCCGGACATGGATGAGGTCCAGCGCGACAAGTGGACGACGATCTATGCGTCGTTCGTGCAATATGCCTGGAACCCCGACGAGCGTCGCTTCCGCAACTTCATGAGCTTCGACCGAACTTGGTGCGAGGATGTCGGGTCCGAGGATTCGAACGGTCGCACCGTCTGGGCGCTCGGCATCACCGCACGCGATGCGCAGCTGGCCAAGCATCGCGACTGGGCGACGGCGATGTATGACTCGACCGCATCCTGTGCACTCGAGCTCGGCAGCCTGCGCGCTCAGGCCTTTGCGATGCTCGGCGCGGCGGCGATGCTCGAGGCCAGCCCCGGGCATCAGCTCTCGCTGTCGATCCTGGCAAAGTTCCCCGATGTCCATCTGGCACTGCTCGAGAAGACGCGACGTCCCGAATGGCAGTGGTTCGAGATCGTTCTGGCCTATGACAATGCGCGCCTGCCACAGGCGCTCATCCGTGCGGGCCAGGCGCTCGGCCGCCAGGACCTGATCGATTGCGGTCTGGCGACACTCGAATGGATCGTCGCCAAGCAGACCTCGCCCGAGGGTCGCTTCCGCGCAGTGGGTACGGAAAGCTTCGGACGCTCCTATGAGGATCCGCTGCAGTTCGACCAGCAGCCGCTGGAGGCACAGGCCACCGTTGATGCCTGCATGGCGGCGTTCGAGGCTACCGGCGACCTGCGCTGGCGTGACGAGGCCGAGCGCGCCTATCGCTGGTTCCTGGGCGGGAATGACCTCAATCTGCCGCTCGCAAGCATCGCCGATGGCGGCTGTTTCGATGGATTGATGCCGACGGGATTGAACCGCAACCAGGGTGCAGAGTCGATTTTGGCGCTGCAATTGGCCAATTGTGCGATTTCGGGGGTATCAAACACAGCCCAAAGCGTGGCAGGAGCCTCGCGCGTCGTCGCATAGCCTCGCTAGCGTCGGCGTCCCAAGGTGGAACGGCACGCGAGGCATAAGCACGATGGACCTGTTTACCCACCAGCTGCGGTTGCACGCCGACCCGTCACGGGTCGTCGTCCGGCCCTTTCATATCGCCTGGGCCGGCAATGCCGGTGCTCCCAGTCGTACCGAGCGACTGGTCGGCGAAGTCCTCGAGATGACGAGCGCCGAGGCGCGAATCCAGCTCGAGGTGGTGCTGAAGGATTTCGAGGCGCGGCACTGGCAGACGCGGCGCGTGTTCATGACGCGCTACGACCAGATCGAGGACATGCTCGGGCTTAACGGCGCGGATATCGGTGACGAGAAGCGCCAGCTGATCGGCGCCTATTTCTGTCATGAATACAGCTATGCCGCCGCCGCGCTGATGAACCCCAGCGCGGTGCCGCATTTCGACCAGTCGGGCATGCCGCCGGGCAGCCTGCGCATCCTGATGTCGATGCGCGCGGTCGGCGAAGGTCACATCTCGTCGGTCGCTTTCCGCGAAGGCATCATCACCGACCAGAACCTGATGAAGCTAGCGCCCGAGCCGCCTTTTGCGACCGCGACCGACGCGGTCGGCAGCGGCGAAGACGAGATGCCGCAGGGCCCCGTCACCGTCTATCGCCACCGCGACAGCACGCTCAGCGGCACCGTGATCTTCCCGATCACCCAGGCGCAGTCGAAGGGGCTAGAGGATCTGCGCATCGTCCGCTTCCAGCATGACAATGGCGACTATGAATGGATCGGCACCTACACCGCCTATAACGGCTCGGTCATCCAGTCCGAACTGATGCGGACGCGCGATTTCCGCGCGTTCGATCTCGTCCCGATGACTGGGCCCGCCGCGCGCAACAAGGGCATGGCGCTGTTCCCGCGCAAGGTGAACGGCCAGTATATGATGATCGGCCGGCAGGATGGCGAAAACCTGTTCCTGCTGAAGTCGGACACGCTGACCGACTGGGACGACGGCGAGAAGATCCTGACGCCGCTCTATCCATGGGAGCTCGTCCAGATCGGCAATTGCGGCCCGCCGATCGAACTCGACGAGGGCTGGCTGCTGCTCACGCACGGCGTCGGCGCGATGCGCAAATATTCGATCGGTGCAGTGCTGCTCGACAAGGACGACCCCTCGAAGGTGATCGGCCGCACGCAGCAGCCGATCCTCGCCGCCAAGGATCAGGACCGCGAGGGCTATGTCCCCAACGTCGTCTACAGCTGCGGCGCGCTGCGCCATGGCGATGCGCTGTTCCTGCCTTACGGCATCGCGGACAGCTCGATCGGCTTCGCCTTCGTCAAGATCACGGACATGCTCGCCGCGATGAAGTGAGCCCCCCTACAACCCCGGCGAAGGCCGGGGCCCAGTTGGGATACGGAGATAATGACGGACCGCGCTCCGTAACGTCGACCTTCCCAACTGGGCCCCGGCCTTCGCCGGGGAAGTGCGCTCAACCACGCAGGCCGTTCCCCTCCCTGGCCTCCCGCAAAGGCGGGAGCCCAGCCTGGGTCCCCGCCTTCGCGGGGAACCGGCCTCCTACCGCGATGCCGCCATCGTCCGCCGGTACATCACCCAGGTCAGCAGCGCGAACAGCAGGGTCCCGCCGACCAGCGCGATGGGCACGAACCCCTCCCCGACCAGCGCCAGCGGCGTCTCCTGGTTGGTGAGATAGACGATCCCGGCGAACCCCACGCCCCATAGCGACTCGCCGACGATCATCCCCGTCGCGGTCAGCACGCCCATCCGCCTGGCAAGCTCGGGATCGCGCGCGCGGTCGGCCCAGCGGTCATAGGCATAGCCGACCACCGCGCCGATCGTGACCGGCAACGTCACCGCCATCGGCAGATACACGCCCAGCCCGACGCCCAGCGGCGGCAACCGCAGCTTGCCCGCCTTGCCCAGCAGTTCGTCGAGCGCGATCACCGCGACACCGGTCATCGCGCCATAGCCGATCATCGCCCAGTTGAGATTGCCCCCCAGCACGCCCTTGGCGAGCGCCGAGATCAGCGCCGCCTGCGGTGCGGCCAGCGCATTGGGCCCGGCCCCTGGCGCGCCGGCAAAGCCAAGCGTGCTGCCCAGCAGGTTGAGCACCGGCGGCACGACGATCGACCCGAACACCACGCCGATCAGCAGCGCGACCTGCTGCTTCCACGGCGTCGCACCGACCAGCTGCCCAGTCTTCAGATCCTGGAGATTGTCGTTCGAGATCGTCGCGATGCCGAAGACCACGCCGGTCACGATCAGGCCGTAGGCGACCAGCGCCTGCGTCGTCCCCGGCTCGACCGCACGACCGAACCACGACACCAGCAGGATCGATGCGGCGAGGATGGCGAGGATGCCGATGCCCGACACGGGAGAATTCGACGCGCCGATCAGCCCCGCCATGTACCCGCACACCGCCGCGATCACGAGGCCGATGACCAGAATGAACGCGAGACTCCCCGCGATCAGCCCGACCGCCGACGCCTCGAGCGGCCCGCCCTGGAGGACGGTCCACAGCAGGATCCCGATCGGGACGAGCATCGCCAGCGATGCAATCCCGACGATCCCGATCGGGATGTCGCGCTCCTCGAGTGCCAGCACTTCGCCGCCGCGCTTGGCCGCCGACGCCGCCAGCGCCGATCGCACGCCGCCGACCACGGGTCCTGCGATCTTGAGCAACGTCCAGATCGCCGCGACCCCGATCACGCCCGCACCGAAGAACCGCACGTCCGACCGGAACACGGTCGTCGCGATCACCTCCGCGGTCCCGGTCACGCTCCCCGCCGAGGTCAGGATCGGCAGCAGGATCCACCAGCCGATCACCACGCCCGTAAACATTGCCATCCCGACCGAGATTCCGACCAGATGCCCCGCGCCCAGCAGCGCGAACGACAGCCCGCCCGAAATTCCGGTCGCGCCTGCGCCGACGCGGAACCACGTCGCGGCCTCGGCAGCGACCAGCTTGGTCTGCGTCAGGATCGCGAATCCGGCCGACACCAGCGCGTTGACGACGATGATGCCGAGCCCGCGCGCACTCTCCTCGCCGCCCTCGCGGCTGCCCGCGCCGACCTTCAGCACCTCGGCGGCCGCGCGGCCCTCCGGATAGGGTAGCACCGTGTCGACGACGAGCGCACGGCGCAGCGGGACCGAGAACAGCACGCCCAGCACGCCGCCGAACATCGTGATCGCCGCGGTGGTGAAGAACGGAAACCCCTGCCACCACCCGATCATCACCAGGCCGGGCAGCACGAAGATGATCGCCGCCAGCGTACCCGCCGCGGACGCGATCGTCTGGACGATGTTGTTCTCCAGAATTGTTGAATCCTTGAACAGCCGCAGCACCGCCATCGAGATCACCGCGGCGGGGATCGACGTCGCGAAGGTCAGCCCGATCTTCAAACCCAGATAGACGTTCGCCGCGGTGAACAGCAGCGTGATGATCGCGCCCAGCACGACCCCGCGAAAGGTAAGCTCGCGCATACTCGTCTCGGGCCCGGTCTCGGATACGCCCCGCGTCGCGTCGGTCATCAGATCGTCCTAACCAGAAACACGTGCCCCGGCGGAGGCCGAAGCCCAGTCGGAACGTCCTCCAACCGGGCCTCGGCCTCCGCCGGGGTCCTAGCCGTCAGGATGCCGCGCTCTTGCCGTGAGCGCAACCGGCCGGATCAGCGCGCCACCATCCGCCGCGCGAAATGCACCGTGACCGCGCGCGTCACGCTCTCCGCGATCCGCTGCCGCCCCTCGTCACTGTCGAGAAATGCCGCGTCCTGCGGGTTCGAGATATAGCCCGTCTCGAACAGGATCGAGGGCATGTCGGGCGCCTTGAGCACCATCAGCGACGCCATGCGGTGGAAGTTCGGCTTGAGCGGCATCAACGGCTTGGCCTCGCGTCCCAGCAACCGCGCGAACGTGGCGGACGCGTTCATCGTCTCGCGCTGCGTCAGGTCGATCAGGATCGACGACACGTCGGCAGGCGCCTCGCCGAGATTCACCCCGGAGATCACATCCGCCTTGTTCTCACGCGCGGCTAGCCGCGCCGCCTCCTTGTCGGACGCCACCTCGGACAGCGTATAGGCAGTCGCGCCGCTCGCGCCTTCGGATCCGGTACTGTCGCAGTGGACCGATATGAACAGGTCCCCCTTCAACCGCCGTGCGACGCCGTACCGCTCGCGCAGCACGAGGAACCGGTCGTCGCTCCGCGTGAGCGCGACGCGCACCCGACCAGAAGCGAGCAGCGCGTCACGGATCGCCTTGGCGACCTTGAGGGTCACATCTTTCTCGCGCAGTCCGTCGGGGCCGATCGCGCCCGGATCGACGCCGCCATGCCCGGCGTCGATCACGACCAGCGGACGCATGTCGTCGCCCTCGACCCGCGGCAGCGCAATCCCGCGCGCGCGGGGCGGCACCGGGATCGACACTTTGTACCGCGGCGCCGGTCGTGCGGCGAAATGGAACGGGAAGAAATTCAGCGGACCGGCGATACTGGCCTGCGCAAAGGCCGCATCGTCGACGCGGCGCAAGGCCAGCGTCAGTTCGCGTCCCTGCGAATCGAACCCGCCATCGGCGACGATCACCGGCTCGGACAGGTCGAACAGCATCCGCAGCCCGGAGCCGCCGTGCCGGCGCTGCGTGATGCGGGTCACGACACCGCCCGGCCTCACTGGTCCGCCGGGCGTCGCGTTCGCGATATCGACCGCGATCTGCCGTTGTCCGGTCAGGATCTGGCTCGCGCCGCTGCCGACCGGTGCATCGAAGCGGATCACGATCTGCGTCCGGCCGATCGCGATGCTCTGCACGGTCGCCGCCAGCGCCGGAACGCCGGACAGCCAGCCGAGCAGCAGAGCGATGATCGCAACCATCCTGCGTCCATGCCGTGCGACCGCGCTGCCGGTCCAGCGAAAAGCCATTCTACACTCCCTGGATCGGTCGAGCCCGACCGAAACGAGACGCCTACGCCACGCCCCCGCAAGAGGATCTTGCGGAGCAGGGTTAATAGCCTGTTTGCCTTGGTTTTCCCATATCCGTGGCTGCCGGCGCGGCTGCCGGACAAATCGCCGCGCGGAAATACAGCGTGTGAAAATGCCGGGTTTCAAGGCTTGGGACGGCCCCGCGCCGGGCCAGTTGCGGGATCTGCAATGCGGTGCTAGTCCTGCCGTGCACCCGTGCGTCGCTAGAGTTTGCCAGCGACGCGCCGGTCTCAACGCCCGCCTTCGGATCCTCGACGGCGCGGCAATTTCAGGTTGACGCTCGAATGACGCATTCCCCCCGCCCCGCTCACCGATCGGCCTTCGCCGACGGGATCGCGGTCGTGCGGGCGCCGCAGGGTGAGTTCCCGCAGCATGCGCGTCGAGCAGAGGCAGTTTCGCATACCTTCCGCGAGTCCGGGCGTCCGTGTCCGACCGCACCACCATCAAGCGCGCGACGGCTGCCATCAGGCCCGGCGCGCGCGCGGAGAATCTATTATGACAACGCGTATGCTGATCGACGCACGCCACCGGGAAGAAACCCGGATCGCCGTCGTCAAGGGTAACCGGATCGAGGAATTCGATTTCGAAAGCGCCGAGCGCAAGCAGCTCAAGGGTAACATTTACCTCGCCAAGGTCACGCGGGTCGAGCCGTCGCTCCAGGCGGCGTTCATCGATTACGGCGGCAATCGCCACGGCTTCCTCGCGTTCAGCGAGATCCACCCCGATTACTACCAGATCCCCAAGGAAGACCGCGACGCGCTGCTCCGCGAAGAGGCCGAGCATGCCGCCGAGGAGGCCGCCCTGCGCGCCGACTATGACGCGGACGACGAAGAGGGTGACGACGAGGACGATATCGAGCGCTTCGAGGACGATGGCGGGGTAGATCCCGACGTCGCCGAGGAGCTCGAAGGCGGCGAAGAGACCGGCGAGGCCCCGCGTCGCAAGCGCAAGCCGAACGGTGACGACGCCGCGGTCGAGGATCTGCGCGAGCGTCGCATGAACCTGCGCCGCCGCTACAAGATCCAGGACGTGATCCATCGCCGCCAGGTGCTGCTCGTCCAGGTCGTCAAGGAAGAGCGCGGCAACAAGGGCGCAGCCCTGACCACGTACCTGTCGCTGGCCGGCCGCTACTGCGTGCTGATGCCCAATACCAGCCACGGCGGCGGCATCTCGCGCAAGATCAGCAACGCGGGCGATCGCAAGCGCCTGAAGTCGATCATGGCCGACATGCAGCTGCCGCCGTCGATGGGCTGCATCGTCCGCACCGCCGGGCTGCAGCGTAGCAAGGTCGAGATCAAGCGCGACTTCGATTATCTCGCCCGTCTGTGGGACGGGATCCGCGAGGCGACGCTGAAGGCGTCGGCGCCGGCGCTCGTCTATGGCGACAGCGACCTGATCAAGCGCGCGATCCGCGACATCTACAACAAGGAAATCGAAGAGGTCATCGTCGAGGGCGAGGACGGCTATCGCCAGGCGCGCGAGTTCATGCGCCTGCTGATGCCCACGCACGCCCGGCGCATCAAGCATTATGCCGACCCCGTGCCGCTGTTCCAGCGTGCGGGCGTCGAGGATCAGCTGTCGGCGATGTACCACCCGGTCGTCCAGCTGAAGTCGGGCGGCTATCTGGTCATCAACCCGACCGAGGCGCTCGTCTCGATCGACATCAACTCGGGCCGCTCGACGCGCGAACATAGCATCGAGCAGACCGCGACCGCGACCAACCTCGAGGCCGCACAGGAGATCGGCCGCCAGCTGCGCCTGCGCGACATGGCCGGGCTCGTCGTCATCGACTTCATCGACATGGATAACAATTCCAATGTCCGTAAGGTCGAGAAGGCGATGAAGGAGGCGCTGAAGAACGATCGCGCGCGCATCCAGATCGGCCGCATCTCGTCGTTCGGCCTTATGGAAATGAGCCGCCAGCGACTGCGCACCGGCGTGCTGGAAGCATCGACCCGCGCCTGTCCGCATTGCGAGGGCACCGGCCTGGTCCGCACCGCATCGTCGTCGGGCATCTCCGCGCTCCGCCTCATCGAGGACGAGGCCGCCCGCGGCCGTGGTTCGCTGCTGACGCTGCGCGCGAGCCAAGAAGCGGCCGTCTACATCCTCAACCGCAAGCGTGCCGACATCGCCGAGATCGAGGATCGCTACGGCGTGATCGTCGAGATCATCCCCGGCCAGGACGAGGAAGGCGCGCATATGACGGTCGAGGCCAGTGGCCCGCCGCCCGCGCATCCGCCGAAATTCGTCCAGATCATCGAAGAGGACGAGGACGATCTTCCCGAGGAGATCGAGGACGAGATCGAGGAGGACGAGGTCGAGGAGGCCGAGGCCGAGCAGCCGCGTCGTCGTGAGGGGGGCCGCGAAGGCGGTCGTGAGCAGGCCGCGCCACGTGAGGGCCGCGATGCCGATGGCGAAGGTGGCAAAAAGCGCCGTCGCCGCCGCGGTCGTCGGGGCCGGGCACGTCCGGGTGAGGACGGCGCCGTCGGTGGTACGAGCGAGGATGGCGCGTTCGAGGACGTCGACAACAATGTCGAGCAGATCGACGAGGGCGTCGGCGAGATCGTCGAAGTCGGCGGTGGCGAGGAGATCGAAGGTACGACTCCGGCCGAACAGGCCAACGGCGTCGAAGGCGAAGGCCGTCGTCGTCGCGGACGTCGCGGACGTCGCGGTGGTCGGCGCAACGAGCAGGGCGGCGAGCAGACCGGCGCCGAGACGGGCGAGTCGATTGCCGTCAGCAGCATCGACACCGCGGCACTGATCGCCGAGGCGCCCGAGCCGGAGGCATTTGCGCCGGTCGAGACGTCCGAGGCCGAGCCGGTGTTCGAGGAGGCGCCGTCCGCGCCGGTCGCCGAGGCTCCCAAGATGCGTCGTCGCCCGCGCGCCCGTGCGGCCGCCGCGACGATCAACGCTGACCCGGTCGCCGAGACGGCGCCCAAGTCGCGTCGGGGTCGCAAGCCGCGTCCGGTTGAGACGGCCGACGAGACGACCATGGCACCAGAACCGGTCGTATCCGAAGTGCCCGTCACGCCCGAGCCGCAGGAACAGGCCGCTCCCGATCCGGTCGCGGCAGAGCCGGCGCGCAAGCCTGCACGGCGTCGTCGCGAGGCGGTTGCCGATGCGACGATGGACGAGGTCGGCGCCACGCCGGCCGAGACGCTGGAGGCGTCCGCACCTAAGCCCAAGCGCGCGCGTCGCAAGGCGAGCGATACGGTGGTCGAGCCCGCAGTCGTCGAGGAGGCCCCTGCCAAGGTCGCCAAGCCGCGTGGTCGGCCGCGCAAGGCCGCGGTGATCGAGGCCGGCGATGCCGCCCCGACCAGCGAGGTGCTTGCCGCGCCGGTCGAGACCACGCCGCCGCAGGTCGAGGTCCAGCCGCAGGACGCCGACGCGCCGGGCACGAACGACGACCCCGACGGCGCGCCGCGCCGTGGCTGGTGGCAGCGCACCTTCGGCTGACGCCGGAGCATAGCCGTTGAGACGGGCGCGATCGAAAGGTCGCGCCCGTTTTCATTTCGGCGCGCTCGGACCCGTTGCCCCGCGGTTCGCGGCTTGGGCCGGGTCCTGTGGTTTACCATCGGGCGTCGGCGCCGTGCACCTCGTCGTCCCCGCCATTGCTCCCCCGCCGCCGATCGACGATACTGCGCGATATGAAGCGCTTCGTCGCGGCCCTGACCGCCACCCTCCTGCTCTGGGCGCAACCCGCGCAGGCGCAGTCGATCCTCCGCGATGCGGAAACCGAAACGATGTTCGCCGAAATGTCCGGCCCGCTGATCACGGCGGCGGGCCTGTCGCCGCGCGACGTCAAGGTCGTGCTGATCAACGACGATTCGATCAATGCGTTCGTCGCGGGCGGCCAGACCGTCTATGTCCATTCGGGCCTGCTCCAGGCGGCGGACAATGCGAACGAAGTCCAGGGCGTGATCGCGCACGAACTCGGCCACATCGCAGACGGCCATGTCGTGCTCTCCGATCGCGGCACCAAACCCGCGATGGGCATGTACCTGCTCTCGATGGTGCTCGGCCTGGCGGCGATGGCGGCGGGCAGCGGCGAGGCGGGCGCGGGAATCATGGCGGCCGGACAACAGGCCGCGATGGGCAATTATCTGGCGTTCAGCCGCACGCAGGAATCCACCGCGGATGCGAGCGGCGCCAAATATCTGCGGGAGGCCAACGTCACCGGCCGCGGCATGCTGAGCTTTTTCAAGAAGCTGCAGCAGCAGGAATATCGCTTCGGCACCGCCAATATCGACCCGTTCATGCAGTCGCATCCGCTGTCTGGCGAGCGTGTCTCGGCACTGACCGCCGATCTCCAGGCGTCGCCCGCCTGGGCGAACAAGCCTGATGCTGCGCTCGAGGAACGCTTCCGCCGCGTGAAGGCCAAGCTTGCCGGTTATGTCCTGCCCGCGCCGCGCACGCTACAAAGCTATCCGCCGAGCGACCAGTCGATCTATGCGCACTACGCCCGGGCCTATGCCTATCATAAATCGGGCTATCCCGACAAAGCCGATGCCGAGGCGGACGCGCTGGTGAAGGCCAGGCCCGACGATCCCTATTTTCTCGAGATCAAGGGCCAGATCCTGCTCGAGGCGGGCAGGCCGGTCGAGTCGCTCGTTCCGTTGCGCGAGGCGACCGAAGGCTCGCGCAACAATCCGCTGATCGCCACGACGTTCGGCCACGCGCTGATCGCGACCGAGAACAAGGCGAATTATCCCGAGGCCACGAAGGTCCTGCGCACCGCGGTCGGCCGCGACGATCAGAACCCGTTCGCCTGGATGCAACTCGGCACCGTCTACGAACTGACCGGCGATACCGCGCGTGCGGCGCTCGCCACCGCCGAGCGCGCGAGCATGGGCGGCGACATGCGGACCGCATCGGCCAGCGCGCAATATGCGCTCGCCAACATCCCCGCCAACACCCCCGACTGGATCCGCGCGCAGGATATCGCGATGGCCGCGCAGAACGAGATGGACGACAATCCCAAGCAGTATAAGCGGCGCCGATGAACAAGATGATGTTGCCCGCCATCGCGGCGGTCGGGGCGGTCCTGGGCGGATTCGCGGTGTGGGGCTATGATCGCCAGGGCGGTGGCGTCGAGCGCGCACAGGTCGAGGCGATCGTCCACGACTACATGCTCGCGCATCCCGAGATCCTGCCCGAAGCGATGGAGAAACTGCGCGACCGCGAGTCGGGCAAGACGGTCGCTGCCAACCGCGACGCGATCGTCACGCCGTTCGGCAGCGCCTGGGCGGGCAACCCCAAGGGCGACGTCACGCTCGTCGAATATTTCGATTATAATTGCGGGTATTGCCGCGCGAGCCTGCCGATGATCGCAAAGCTGATCGCCGCAGACCCCAAGGTCCGCGTCGTCTTCCGCGAATTGCCGATCCTCAGCGCGGACAGCCGCGTCGCTGCCCGCGCGAGCCTCGCGGCCGCCCAACAGGGCAAGTTCGCAGCCTTCCACGACGCGCTCTACGCCGGCGGTCGGGTCAGTGACGCGACGATCGCGGCGGCGGCGGCGAAGGCCGGGGTCGACATCAATCCGGCCGGCTTCACCAAGACCGCCGATGCCGAGATCGGCAAGAACATGGAAACCGCGGCCAAGCTCGGCATGACGGGCACGCCGAGCTGGGTGGTCGGCGACCGCATCCTGTCCGGTGCACTGCCGCTCGAAGACCTGCAAAAGGCGGTCGCCGCCGCCCGGGTGAGCTAACGCCCGTCATCCTGACGAAAGTCAGGATCCAGAGCCACAACCGGGACGCGTGTGGCTCTGGATCCTGGGTCGAGCCCAGGATGACGGCAATGGGGGCTGACGGCCCCTATCAATATGACCCCACCGCCCCCATCTTCCCCTCACTTAAAAGGGGCCCCAATGACCGAACCGATCCTGTCCGTTGCGGGCGTCACGAAGACCTACAAAAGCGGTACCACCGCACTCCACCCCGTCGATCTGGACATCCGCAAGGGCGAGATCTTCGCGCTGCTCGGGCCCAATGGGGCGGGCAAGACCACGCTGATCAGCATCATCTGCGGGATCGTCACGCCCAGTGCAGGAACGATCACCGTCGCGGGCTTCGATGCGATCCACGACTATAAACAGGCGCGCAGCCGCATTGGTCTGGTCCCGCAGGAACTGAACGTCGACATGTTCGAGACGGTGCTCGCCACCGTCACCTTCAGCCGCCGCCTCTTCGGTCGCTCGGGCCACAGCGCCTATATCGAACAGGTGCTGCGTGACCTGTCGCTCTGGGACAAGCGCCATGCCAAGATCATGGAATTGTCGGGCGGGATGAAGCGCCGCGTCCTGATCGCCAAGGCGTTGAGCCACGAGCCCGAGATCCTGTTCCTCGACGAACCCACCGCGGGCGTCGACGTCGCGCTGCGCCGCGACATGTGGAAGCTCGTCCACCGCCTGCGCGAGGGTGGCACGACGATCATCCTGACGACGCATTATATCGAGGAGGCCGAGGAGATGGCCGACCGCGTCGGCGTGATCAACAAGGGCAAGCTGCTGCTCGTCGACGACAAGGCATCGCTGATGAAACAGCTGGGCAAGCGCGAACTCGATCTGGCGTTGCAGGAGCCGATGACCGCGATCCCGCCCGAGCTTGCCGAATGGGACGTGTCGCTGCAGGACGACGGCAAGCGCCTGCGCTATGTGTTCGACGCACAGGCGGACCATACCGGCATCCCCTCGCTCCTGCGCAAGCTCGCCGAACTCGGCATCGGCTTCAAGGATCTCGAAACCAGCAAGTCGAGCCTCGAGGACATCTTCGTCGATCTCGTCGGAGAGCGCGCATGAACACCCCCTTCCTCAACTGGCACGGCGTCTGGGCGATCTATCGCTTCGAAATGGCGCGGGCCTTGCGCACTTTGTGGCAGAGCCTCGTCACCCCCGTCCTCACGACGTCGCTCTATTTCATCGTCTTCGGCGGCGCGATCGGTAGCCGGATGCAGGAGGTCGGCGGCGTTGGCTATGGCAGCTTCATCGTCCCCGGCCTCATCATGCTGTCGCTGCTGACGCAGAGCATCGCGAATGCATCGATCGGCATCTACTTCCCCAAATTCACCGGCACGATCTACGAACTGCTCTCCGCGCCCGTGTCAGCGATGGAGATGGTGATCGGCTATGTCGGGGCGGCGACCACCAAATCGGTGATCATCGGCCTTATCATCCTGGCAACCGCCGCCTGTTTCGTGCCGCTGCATATCGCGCATCCGTTCGCGATGTTCGCCTTCCTGATCCTGACGGCCGTCGCATTCAGCCTGTTCGGGTTCATCATCGGCGTCTGGGCGAACGGCTTTGAACAGCTGAACTTTGTCCCCGCGCTGCTGATCACGCCACTGACGTTTCTGGGTGGCGCCTTCTACTCGATCGACATGCTGCCCCAGCCCTGGCGCACGCTCAGCCTGGCCAACCCGGTCGTCTATCTGATCAGCGGGTTTCGCTGGAGCTTCTTCGGGCAGGGTGATGTCGCGGTCGGCATCAGCCTCGCGGTGACCGCGGCGTTCCTCGTCGCCTGCCTCGTCGTGATCGCGTTGATCTTCAAGACCGGTTGGCGGATGAAGAACTAGGCGCGCCACGCCCCGCGCGCCATCGGCCGCACGACCAGCGCGTTGAGGTCGATCGCGATGTGAAACGCGATCGCCATCCATACGCTGTTCGTCAGGCCGTAGAGCACGGACAGCGCCACGCCCGACAGCGTCGTCGCGACGACGCCGCGCCACCCCTGATAGCGGTGCACCCCGCCAAAGCATAAGGCGGCGATGATTGTCCCCGCCAGCGCGCTCCCGGACACCAGCGCGATCAGCAGCGGGAGGAACAGGCGGAAGAACAGTTCTTCGCTGATCCCGGCACTGATCGCGAGGGCGATGGCCGGGAGAATGTCCTCCCGCGTCTTCGGCAGGACATCGGGGAAGGTGCCGATCTGGAACGCGCGCCGGCCGCGGCGCCACAAGGCATGCGTGATCGCCGCGTTCGCGAGCGTGCCAAGCGCCATGCCGAGGATCAGTGGCGCGATCGGCAGGCGCGGCCAGTCGTCCGGCACCAGCGCGATTGCCGCCGGCTGCGCCGCCGCGAGCGGGTTCTGGCCCAGCAGGACAAGGCCAACCAGCGCGGGCAGGCCGAGCGACACCGCCAACCCGACCGCCCAGTCCGTCATGCGCCTTGCGGGGCTACGGCCCGGTCGTGTCGGCAGGCGAACGCGAAACGTCCGCCCCCGCCACAGGATCGCCAGCATGTAGACAGCGACGATCGCGAGCAGTGTCTGCGCGACCATCACCGCGACCGGTCTAGTCGCGCAGCAGGTCGTTGATGCTCGTCTTCGACCGCGTCTGGGCGTCGACGCGCTTGACGATCACGGCACAGTAGAGCGCGGGCTTGCCCTCCCCGCCGCCGATCGAGCCCGGCACGACGACCGCATAGGGCGGCACTTCACCCTTGAAGACTTCGCCGGTCGCGCGGTCGATGATCTTGGTCGAAGCGCCGAGATACACGCCCATCGACAGCACCGCGCCCTCGCCGACGCGCACGCCCTCGGCGACCTCGGCACGCGCGCCGATGAATGCGCCGTCGCCGATGATCACGGGGTCCGCCTGAAGCGGCTCGAGTACGCCGCCGATGCCGGCACCGCCCGACAGATGGACGTTCTTGCCGATCTGCGCGCAGGATCCGACGGTCGCCCAGGCGTCGACCATCGTGCCCTCACCGACATAGGCGCCGATATTGACGAAGCTCGGCATCAGGATCGCGCCCTTGGCGATGAAGCTGCCGCGGCGCGCGACCGCACCGGGAACGACGCGGATGCCGGCCGCGCGGAACTCTGCCTCGCCCCAGCCCGCGAACTTCGACGGCACCTTGTCGAACGCGGGTGCGCCGCCCGATCCGCCGTCGATCACGACATTGTCGTTGAGGCGGAACGACAGCAGCACGGCTTTCTTCAGCCACTGATTGACCTGCCACCCGTCGCCGGCGGGCTCCGCGACCCGCGCGGTACCCGCATCGAGCATCGCCAGCGCGCTGTCGACCGCATCGCGGATCTCGCCCTTCGTCTCCAGACCGAGATTTGCCCGGTCGTCCCAGGCGGCGTCGATGATCGTCTGCAGGTTGCTCATGATGTCTCCAGGATGGTTTCCAGCCACGGCGCGAGCACCGGGATGGTGAAATCGATATGGTCGCGTTCCGCGCCCGGCGACTGTTCGGACCCGTTGTCGACCCACACCGTCGTCATGCCGATCGCCTTGGCGGGCAGCAGATTGCGGACCATGTCGTCGACGAACAGCGATTGCGCGGGGTCGATGTCGAACGCGGTACAAAAGCCTGCATAGGCCGATGCATGCGGCTTGGGCATCAGGTCCATCGCATGGATGTCGTGGATCGCCTCGAAACTCGCGCCAAGCCCGAGACGGTCGAGGATCTTCAGAGCATAGGGCGTGTCGCCATTGGTGAAGATCAGCTTGCGCCCGGGCAGCTTGGCGATCGCCGCGACCAGCGGCGCGTCATGCTCCAGCACGTCCATCTCGATGTCATGGACATGCGCGAGGAACGCGTGCGGATCGACGTGATGCTCGGTCATCAACCCCGACAGCGTCGTGCCGTGATTGTGGAAATAGCCCTTCTGCACGCGCCGCGCCTCGTCATGCTCGAGCCCGAGCAGGTCCTGGATGAACCCGGTCATCCGTGCGTCGACCTGCGAAAACAGATCGGCGCTCGCCGGATACAGCGTATTGTCCAGATCGAAGATCCAGTTGCGGACATGGTCAAGTCGGGCAAGCATCGGAGCGAACCTCTAGGCATCGCCGCGCGCAGGGACAAGCCGGCGCGGTCGGATCGCGCGGGCCCCCCGGCAGCAAATTTGCCGGACACTGGATAAGCTACCGCTCGGTACCTATATCCAATGCATGACACGCTATTCCCTGCTCGATCTCGTCCCCGTCGTCCAAGGCGGCACCGTTTCACAATCGCTCGCCAACGCGGCCGACCTCGCGCGGCATGCCGAGAGCGTCGGATTCCAGCGTTACTGGGTTGCCGAACATCACGGCATGACCGGTATCGCCTCTGCTGCGACCGCCGTCGTGATCGCGCATATCGCCGCCGCGACCAGTACGATCCGCGTCGGATCGGGCGGGATCATGCTCCCGAACCACGCACCGCTGGTGATCGCCGAGCAGTTCGGGACGCTCGACGCGCTGTTCCCGGGCCGGATCGACCTCGGCCTCGGCCGCGCGCCCGGTTCGGACCAGCGGGTGGCCCGCGCGATGCGCCGCACGCTCGAAACCGACGCCAACGCCTTCCCGCAGGACGTGATGGAGTTGCAGAGCTATTTCGCCAATGACGGCCAGACCGGAATCGTCGCGACGCCGGGCGCGGGCGCGGATGTCGAGATGTGGATTCTCGGCTCGAGCACCTTCGGTGCGCAGCTCGCCGCCGCACTCGGCCTGCCCTATGCCTTCGCTTCGCATTTCGCGCCCGATGCGCTCGATGCGGCCCTCGCCATCTATCGTCGCGATTTCCGCCCCTCCGCGCGGCTGGCAAAGCCGCACGTCATGGCAGGGTTCAACGTCTTTGCCGCGGATACCGATGCCGAGGCCGAACTGCTCGCCAGTTCGCAGCAACAGTCGTTCGTCGCGCTCCGCACCGGCAATCCGCGCCAGTTGCCGCCGCCGGTCGCGGGTTATCGCGAATCGCTCGGCGCGCAGGGCAACCAGATTCTCGACCATGTCCTGCAATGCTCGGCCGTGGGCAGCCCGGCCAAGGTCGCGCGCGGGATCGCCGCGTTCGTCGAGCGCACCGGCGTCGACGAGGTGATGGTGACGAGTGCGATCTTCGATCACGAAGCGCGCAAGCGGAGCCTGTCGATCACCGCCGACGTGATGCAGGAGTTGAAGATCGCGGCCTGATCAGCTCGCGGCGGGCAACCTCAGGCGGACCGTAAGTCCGCCGAGGTCCTCGCTCTCCTCGAGCCCGACTGTGCCCTCGTAGATCTCGGCGACGTCGCGGACGATCGCGAGCCCGAGACCCGTACCCGGCTTGCCCGTATCGAGCCGGACGCCGCGGTCGAAGATGCGGACGCGCTGTTCCTCGGGAATGCCGACGCCGTCGTCTTCGACCAGGAACTCGACGAACCCGGCCTGCGCGCCGACCGTCACGAAGACGCTGCCACCGCCATATTTGGCGGCGTTCTCGATCAGATTGCCGAGCATCTCGTCGAGATCCTGGCGTTCGACATGAACCTTGAGCGTCTTGTCGCCGGTGATGTCGATGCGGACATGCCGATACAGCCGGGCGACTGCACGCTCGACCGATTCGAGGCTCGGCCAGACATCGGCCCGGCTATGCGCCGAACCGCGCCGGCCGACCGCACGCGCACGCGCGAGGTGATGATCGACCTGGCGCCGCATCGTCCGCGCTTCACGAATGACGGTATCCGCCAGATCGTCCGATTGCGCGGTCGCGGCGTTCATGATCACGGTCAGCGGGGTTTTCAGCGCATGCGCGAGATTGCCCGCATGCCGTCGCGCTTCCTCGGCCTGGCGTTCGTTATGTTCGATCAGCGCGTTCAGTTCCTCGACCATCGGCGCGACCTCGATCGGCATCGCACTGCCCACCCGGTTGGACTGGCCCGCGCGCATCCGGCCGATTTCCTCGCGAACGCGACGCAACGGCCAGAGGCCGTAGAAGGTCTGGAGCGCAGCCAGTACGATGAGCCCGAGCGCGAGCAGCGCAAAGCTGCGAACCAGCGTACGTCGCAGGGTAGTGATCTGCGCGTCAAGACCGTAGCGACTCTGCGCAACCTGAAACCGCCAGCGAACCTTTGATCCCGGAATAACCGCGTCACGCTCGACGATCCGCAGCTTTTCATCCGGAAACTGCGTGCTGTCGTAAAAGTGAACATTGCGATCGTCATGCGCCGATCCGAACGCCAGCCGACGATCCCATAGCGATCGCGAGGTGTAGTCTAGGTCGGCGGCGCCCCTTCCCGCAACTTGATAATAGAGGCCCGACCCTGGCTCGAGGAACCGCTGGTCGGCGACCGCCTCGCGCGAGAATAGCACCTCGCCGTCGGGCCCGATTTCCGAAGAATTGAGCAACGAACGCAGGACGTATTCGAGCTGGTCATCGAAATTGCGCGTCACCGCCTGGGCCAGTACCCGGTCGAGCGCATACCCGCCGCCGCTCAACAAGAGGCCAATCCACACCGCTGCGATCAGGATCATCCGCCTTGAAAGCGATCCCTTCACCGCCGCGGGCACACGAATTGGCCCATCTGATAATGTCGACGCGGTCATAGATTGGGATCAGGCGTCCGGATCTTCGAGGCTGTAGCCCAGCCCGCGGATCGTGGTGATCACGTCCTGACCCAGCTTCTTGCGAATACGCGTCACGAACACCTCGATCGTGTTTGAATCGCGATCGAAATCCTGATCGTAGATATGCTCGATCAGCTCGGTTCGGCTGACGACCTTGCCCTTGTGGTGCAGCAGATAGCTCAGCAGCTTATATTCCTGCGCGGTCAGCTTCACCGGCTCGCCCGCACGCGTCACCTTGCCGCTGCGCGTGTCAAG
Source organism: Sphingomonas sp. STIS6.2 (assembly GCF_000732685.2). NCBI lineage: Bacteria > Pseudomonadati > Pseudomonadota > Alphaproteobacteria > Sphingomonadales > Sphingomonadaceae > Sphingomonas > Sphingomonas sp. STIS6.2. The sequence goes on along the minus strand of NZ_JPDP02000024.1, from coordinate 243 downwards.
GCGGATGTCGCCAGCAGTCAGTTCGGAAGAGGCATTGCCGCTCGCACGGCGGATGAGCGCCCGCAGGCGCGCGATGAGTTCCTCGCTCTGGAAAGGCTTGGCGACATAGTCGTCTGCGCCCGCGTCGAGCCCGGCGACCTTGTCGGACCAGCTGTCGCGCGCGGTCAGCACCAGGACGGGCATGACCTTGCCCTCCTTGCGCCAGCGGTCGAGCACGGTAAGGCCGTCGATCTCGGGCAGGCC
>NZ_JPDP02000023.1:0-13492 GCF_000732685.2 Sphingomonas sp. STIS6.2 | reverse complement strand
TCGCCACCACTACTGCTATTCGATTGATCGCGGCGAAAGAAGGCTGGGCCCCGGGTGAGGTATTGATCCTGGTGATTGATGCGGGCGTCGCTGCGGGCTTCTACTGGCTGGGCGTAACGACGATCCGCTTCTGGCCAATTTGGGCAACAGGTTTTGCAGTAGCCGACCTCTTCATGAGCATCTTCGGCGCTCTGCTGCCCGGTGTGCCACTCTTTGCCTACCATACAGGCCTTGGGATCTACGCTTATCTCGCGCTTGGCACGCTTGCGCTCGGCACGCTCCGCTTGCCGGCGAACGCCGAGCCCCACATCCGAAACGGATCGAGACGATTATGGGTGCAGCATCTGAACGAGATGACCTGATCGACGTCGTTGTGCGGCTGCCGCGCAAAGCGATAGAGGAGACTTTGCTGTCTATGCCGCCAGACGCGAGAGAGCTGTCCGAGCGCAGGCTTGCCGAGGCTAGGGCGGTGTTGGTCGGCCGGCGCCGGCGGGCGACCCACTTCAACGGGGTCCGCTTCTATGATCCGAGCTGGGACATGATCCTGGAACTTTACGTAGCCGCATGCGAGCGACGCCGCATCGCTGTGTCCCAGCTATGTAAGCTGAGCGGAGGTTCGACGACCACCGCTTTGCGCCACATCGAGCATCTCGAGGCGCTTGGATACATAGTCAGACAAACGGATCCCGAAGACGGACGCCGCCTGATCGTCGGTACGCTCACTCCCCTTCTTGTCGCTTCGGAGCAGTGGCTCGATCTTCGAATCGCCGAGTCCCGAATACAGGATCGGAGATCGGGCTGACGATGTCTACGGGTCACACTAGACTCCGGTCTTTCAGCCACCAGTGACATATCGAATGCCCGAAAACGTCCAACTCGCTCCCCTGCTTGGACAAACGGCATCAGCCAATTTCGAGCCTGAACTTGCAGTCTCTCGCTGACTCAATTGCCATTTCCCTGCCACGCCTACCCGGCGCGCCGATGAGGAGGCTGCTCTACGTCTGCGCAACATGTCACGTAAGACTGCCGAAACGCCCGATTCTCACGCCGTTACCGAAAGCACGAGCGAGTGCGCGACGGCGTTACCGATAGCACGTGCCTCTGGGGACAGCGTTATCGATAGCACGAGCGAAGATCGACACGTCGTTACTGATAGCACGTGATTATCACCCATTCCGTTACTGATAGCACGATTCATCGCGCACGACCGACCCGCCAGTGATGCTTAACAATCGATGCTGTGGATCAGCTCGACGCTGACCTCCGCCGTCCACTCGGGCGCGCGTCACAACGATCAAGGGGGACGCTGTGCAGATATGAAAAACCCGGCACGAGGCCGGGCTTTTCGGGACGCCTGCTAGGGCGGATGTGAGAACCCTCACTTTAGCTGGCTCCCTTTCCTATTGCTACCCCAAAGCGTCGATCGTGGCGCCACGGTGTCGCTTTGTCTGCACGGGCTCCCCTCCCAGGGAGAACGAACGATGGCTGCTGCCCATAGCCCCGGCCGGGGACTGCGCCGGTTTGACGAGCATGCCGCCAAGGCGACGAAACTTGTCGAGCAATTTTGCGGTCTTGAAACTGGAATGGCACCTTCCAAAGCGCTTGCGGCGCTCAAACGAGCGGCTCCTTACATAGGCGTCCCCCTGCGCGTGGTTTCCGTCATCGATCTCCTGTTTGCCTGGACGAAGCCGCAGGACTGGCAGGGTGGACAAATCCCCGTCGTTTGGCCGTCGAACGACCTGCTCGCGCAAAAGCTGGGCGTAACCGTCCGACAGGTTCAAAAGCTCTTAAATCAGGCACAGGCCTTCGGTCTGGTCAGCTTTCGGGATAGTCCGAACGGTCATCGTGGTGGACGCCGCGGGGCCGACGGCTTCATCACATGGGGCTACGGCATCGTCCTCGCTCCGATCGGCACCAGGCTTCAAGAATTTGCTGCCCGCGCGGCCAAGGGAGCCGCAGAGGACGCGGCACTGACAGTGCTCCGCAAACGCCTTGCCGCTGCCCGCAGGAATATCAGGGCTCTGGCCCAAACGGTATTCGATGCCGATCTTCACGATTTAAAGGCGGGTGACGATCTCGCGTTGGCGTTGATGGCCACCGACCAGATGCGTTGCGTCCGCGATGTCGGCCTTCTGACGGCCTGTGTGGAGCAGATCGAAGAGCGTGCGCGTCGTTTAGCCGGGGCTGTTTCGGCCGAGATCGCTGTCCCCAGTACCGGTAGCGATCAGGATGATAGTTCATGCCGGGATGGACCTGAGGACATCCACTCTACAACTACAAACCAACTCCAATCTGCTAAAGCAGATACCAGTAGCAGCTTGGCGAAAAAAAGTAGTGGAAATGGGGACGCCCTCTCCTCTCAACCTCAAACTGCAGTCGACGACGATCTGGAAAAACACGGTGTCGATCCGGAATTCATGATGTCGATCGCGCCGGAGCTCTGTTCCGGTCTGCTCCACCGCGATGGATCGTGGGGCGAGGTGGTCGCCACCGCGGAGCGTCTTGCGGGACAGTCGGGGATCAGCAATCACGCGTTCAAGGAAGCCTGTCGCATCATGGGCCAGCGAGGTGCCGCTGCCTCCGTCATCGCCACGATCCAGAAATACCGGCGCGGCGAGGTTCAGCGGCCCGGCGCGTATCTCCGCGGAATGAGCAGCAAGGCTGACAAGGGCGAATTGAACCTTGGGCGGACGCTCCACGGCCTCAAGGACACGAGCCGCACGGTCGCCATGCGGGGGATGTCCGATGGGACCGATGCGACGCCGATCGGGAGCCTGATGTCGCGGCTGGTTTCCCGGGGGGCTGAACTGCGATGACAGGATTTCGTCACCTTCTCAAAGACCTGGAGCTCGTACTGCACACCGGGTCTCCGAATGAGGTTCACGGCGTTACCGATAGCACGAGTCTCGACCGGGTTTGCGGTGGCCCGTACCTATCAAAATGTGAAACACACCCCGATTTACCGGCTAAATCGCTCCAAATCCTCGTGCTATCGATAACGCGGTCGCTTATCCGACTGCAGGTTTGCGGCCGATCCGCTATAAGCGGCCTTGCTAAGTGAAGCTGGTGGGAGCCCCGACGATGGATTCGCGAGAAGTCGCTCTCTCCCAGGGCAAGCTGTTCGACTATCTCGACAGCCCGCTGCACGGCAAAGTCCGCGGCGAGCAGAGCATCATGGACTTTCCACTATTCTCGTTAGCGAAGCGGCCTCAGATGGAGGCCATGACCTACGAGATGGACGGCGTCAAAATCGAGATCAAGCCCAGTTCGAGCGGTATCGCGACGATGTGGGATAAAGAAGTCCTGATCTACGTCCTGTCGTTGATGGTGCAGCATATTGGCCGGACCGGGGGTGAAGTACAGAACGTCTTTACCTTCAATGCACACGACTTCTTCCGGGCGACCGGCGTCGGTCGCCCATCGAAGCGTGATTACGATCGCTTCATCGAAGCACTCGGTCGTTTGCAGGGCACGCAAATCCGAACAAACATTAAAACTGGCACCGTGGGGACGAAGGGCTTCTTCTCCTGGTTCGCGGAGGCGCAGGCGACAACTCGCGAAACAGCGAGCGGCGTCGATCAACTCATGCCGGTCCGCGTCCAGCTCTGTGACTGGCTCGTCCGCGCGGTTTCGCGTGACAGTCGTATCTATGACTACCACAACGACTATTTTCGTCTTGGCTCGATTGAACGACGCCTTTATGAATTGGCGCACTGCTATTGTCGTGATGAAGAATATGAAATGCCTCTGGAGATGCTGGGTGCGAAAATCGGCTCCACGTCGCCGCTACGCACGTTGAAAAGTCAGCTGAAGAAGATTGCGGCCGACAATAAGATGCCGAGCTACTCAATTGAAGTGCGCGAAGTTGTTCCGGAGGTCCCTGCGCGGGATAAACTAGGACGACGGGTCGGGAAGCCAGAAACGGTCGTTGTAATGAGGCCCAAGGATCGGTCGACAGGCGGTCGGGCCACGTTGGCCGCGTGATATCGATCCATATGCCTGACATCCTGCGCGACTAGCCGCGGCCGACGCCGCCCGACCGGCTTTGGAAGATGGCTTCGCGGTCGCGATGCTTTGTCGGGCACAAGGTGTTCAGAGGAGAGGGAGCCTTCGGCTTGTTGATTCGGTGATGATCACCGGACGACTTAACCGAGGCCCTCGATGCGAACCTCAGACGCAGCTCTCAAACTCGATTTCACCGAACCGTCAATCACCGCTGCCAAGGCCGTCGCCGAAACCATTGCCAAGAATGGATCGCTCCAGCGCGACATGCTGTGTGGGTCATGGAGCAAGCCTATGGCGCTTCGACTGCAGATGGTCGCTGGTCGCTGGTCGCTCCGCGACATGCTCGAACTCGCCGAAGTCATGTACTTCGCAAAAGCAGGCCTTCCCGCCGATCCTGGCGCTTGTGTCGCTGCGCTTACCGAACTGGTCGCCAATCTGCCGACCCACACTGTTCGCAGCGAAGAGCAGATCGAGCTCCAGCAATTCTCGACACCGGCGCCGATCGGGTACCTCGCCGCGCTCGCTGCGCGCATCGCGCCCACGGACCTGGTGCTCGAGCCATCTGCCGGCACTGGTCTCCTCGCTGAGTTCGCCTCCCGCGCCAATGCTCGCCTAGTCCTGAACGAGATCGATCCGGCTCGCGCCGAGATGCTCGCAGCCGCCTCCCCCGGGGCTGCCGTCACGCGGCACGACGCCGAGCTGATTCACGACCTGCTGGCGCCGAGCATCCGGTCTTACGGCCGTTCTTATCAATCCGCCTTTATCGCGCAGCATCGGTCGTCACGCCGACCGCCAAACAGCGTTCCGGCATCTTCGCACCGCTTTGATGCGTCTGGGCACGGGAGGCCGCTGCGCCGCCATCTTGCCCGACCGCGTCGACACGTCGAGTCGCGCGTGAGCGAAGGCGACCGAGGGTTGTACGCTGACGTTGCACCTTGAACTGCCGGCGAATGCCTATGCCAAGCATGGCACCAGCCAACCTGTGAAGATCATGGTGCTGGAAAAGGTGACCGGCACGCCTGCCGAGATGATCCGCTGCGCGACGCTCGCCGATGCGCCCGCGGCGATCACCGCCAAGACCGCTCCGTCTGTGTCCGCGCCTGTCCCGCGCACGGCCTCGCTGCTCATCCGCCCCCGCGGGCGCAGCTCGCGTTTTGGCGGCTTGGCGAGCAAACCGCGGCTGAGCGCACCACCCGCAAAAGGCGCGCTGTCGCAGACCGCAACGCCGATCGATTACACCGTGTTTGCCAAGCCACTTCCGACGGGGGAGTCTGTCGGTGTGAACCTGCCCTATCGGCCAAGCCGTATCGCGATCGGTTGCGCATCGGCGCATCCAACCGCGCTGGTAGAACCGATCGCCATGGCTTCGATCACAGCGCCGCGGCCAATCTATGTTCCGACCCTGCCCCAGGCTGTCGTCTACGCGAAGGCGCTCTCCGACGCACAGCTCGAGACGCTGATTTATGCCGGCGACGCGTTTGGGCGTAACCTACTCGGCCTGTTCAAATCCGTCGAGGAAGGTCTCTCAATCGCTTCTCCGAGGATGGCCGTCCGTACCGGACCGGCTTCTTCCTCGGTGACGGCACCGGCGCCGGCAAGGGTCGCCAGGTCGCCGCGATCATCTTGGATCAATGGTTGCGCGGTCGCCGCAAGCAACCTCGGCGCTCCTCGCGCGAGCGGCAAGAGGCTTTGCGTCACCGTCGCCGGCTTCGGCCCCCCGCCTGCATGGTGAGGACGCGGATCGCGCTGTCGAGGCCATGATCGGTCGTGCACGCTCCCAAGGCGAACAGCCGAGCGGTGATGACTGGTTCCTAGGGGCAAGCTCGCGATGGTTGGTGGCGAATAGTGTAACGACCAGCGCGCTATGCCGCTTCGCTCCACCGAGTTCCTAGCCGGTCTTGGCCCGTCCGGGTGACGATCGACTGACGGGGGCTTATCGCGCCCAGATCGCGATTCCGACGCGGAGCGGTTCCGTGGGGCGAGGCCGGAGTCTGCCCCGCGCCGTGTGTTTCTCGTTCAGGCCGCACGCCAACTCACAGCGATGGCCTTTGCGCCGGCTTCGCCGCGGTGTGCCAGGCGGACGCACTACCGGCAGGCACGTCAGCCGCGCTTGGTTCCTGCAGTCCGGGCGGGATGCTGCGAAGCACGAACCGTTCCATCGTCATCTCGACATGCTCGGCGCGCGCGCGCCGTGTCAGCGAAAGCCGCACCAAGGTCCACGCCGCAACCATCATCCTTCACCACAGACACCGGCGCAGGGCGCGAGCACCAGCGAGGGAGAGTGTCAGAGCCGCCCGGGATAACAGGATTGAGGCAGAGTGGCACTTCCGGACGAGTAACGCGACAAAGACGTACTGCTTCACGGTTCCATGACCGCTGCCCGCCGGGCGGTCCATCCCCTCTCTTTCCTGAACGACCTAATTCGGCCGTCCACCCCCTCCAACCCGCGATCATTCGGGCCGAGTTGCCGTGTGCCACGGCTGCCCGCACCACCCCTTTGATCGGGGTTCCCCTGCGCGTCTACGCGCTTGCGGTGGAGGGGGCGTCCTGGCCGTCTTTTTTGGTGCTCAGTCGAGGGGACGGACCCCCCGGCGAGTAAAAAAAGGAACTTCGAAATGCAGAACCTCGTCATCCTCGCCGGCAACGTCGGCGCCACGCCTGAAGTCCGCACCACCCAGGGCGGCACCAAGATCACCAACTTCTCCCTCGCCACCTCGCGTCCCAAGCGTGACCAGGACGGCAAGACCATGAAGGATGGCGAAGTTCGCCGGGTCGAGGACACCGAATGGCACCGGATCACCTGCTTCAGCGGCGTCGGCCAGACCGTCGCGCAGTATGTCGAGAAGGGCCAGAAGGTCATGGTCCGGGGCCGCATCCACTACACCCGCTGGACCGACGACCAGAATATCGAGCGCTACGGTGTCGAGATCATCGCCGACGAAGTGACCTTCCTCTCCTACGGCAAGAACCGCCAGGAACGCCAAGGCGCCGCGCAGGAAAATGAGGCCGATGACGTCCCCTTCTGAGGGAGGCAGTACGGGCCCGGAGCTGACGCTCCGGGCCTCTTATCGCGTTCATTGGCGATCAGGACCGTAAGGTCACAAGTTCGGGAAAACTCAGCTAAACCGCCCGCTTGAGCTGCTCGGGTTGCTTGTTGTCCGGTAGCGTCTGCCTAAGATGTCGGTGAACCATGCGATCGGTGAACGGCTTGCCGATAAACGTAGCCTTGTCGGGCATGACCCCCGGACCCGGACCCGGACCCGGACCCGGACCCGAACCCGGCTTCCGGTTGCCGCTTGCGATCACGATTTCAATCCCGTGCCAATGGTGGGCAACGTGATGGGCTAGCGCAAACCCGTCGGTGTCGCCGGGCATCTCCACGTCGGACAACAGGAGCATCACATTGTCGGCATGATCGCCCAGGAGGGTCTTCGCCTCATCCCCCGTACCCGCCTTGTGAAAGCGAAACCCGGCGGCCACGAGAGCGTCGGACGCGTGCATCAGGATAAGCGGATCATCATCGACTACCAAGGCATAAGCGACGGTAGAGATCACCTTCCGATCTGAAGCCTCGTTATAAAATCTGGTTGCCGTTGTTGGCGTTTCGAAATGAGATGGCGTCTCCCGGCGAAGCCGGGACCGTCGCTCTATTCCGCTTCGCTTCACCGATCCCGTAGCCGGTCTCGGCCCGTTCGGGTGACGATCGACTGACGGACGCACAGCGCGGAAACGTCTTTCCGGAAAGCGGCAACTTCCTTCCATCCTGGCCCGGCCGGGGCTGCACCGCCGCGCAGCGCACTGTCCCCGTCGACATCGGGGCGCAGAGAGGGGCACGGACTGGGCAGGTGTCCACGGCGCCTGCGAGGGGCGTGTTACTGGCAAACCAACGCTGAGCACGACGTTCCCGGCAGGCGGGCTTTACCCCCGCTTTTGAGGCGCAATCCTTGGGCCGGCTCAGGGCCCTGTACGATCAACCCGCAAGGGGTCCGGGCGCTTTGCTACGGCTTTCTTGCCTGCGGCAACAAAGTGATCGCGGCCCTTCCCCGTCCTGTCGGGCGCCTGTCGAGCGGGGATGAACCCCGCCGGCTTCACAGGAGCCTCGGACATGTTCAACGATATCTGGATCGCCCGCAAAAACGCCATGTGCCTAGCAAGAACCCTCATGGTGGCAACCATCGTCATCGTCATCGCCGTCGGCACGGGGTACGCCTTCATCACCGCCGAAGATCACGACAGCTCGCTCACGATCGTCAACGAATACGACCCTTACGCCTGAGCCTCCCGGGGGCTTCGGCCCCCCTCCCCTCCCCGCTCGTCAACCGTGAAGGCGCCGGAGCGGGCATCGAGCCCGCCCCGGCCCCGCTGCGCAAGCACGGCAGCGCCGCTGGACGACGCGCTTCTGCCCCCTTCTACCCACCGCTTGGGTGCGGGATCCAAATTCAGACGGTATCTCTTCCGAAGGCGGGCAATCAGCTCCACGCCGTCCGGACAGGCGGCAGTTCCTCGAACACCTTCATCAGCCGCGGGTCGCGCAGGAGCGTCACCCATTCGCGGCCATAGGTTCGCGACACCAGATAGAAGGTAGACCCTTCGCACTCGACCATCCGACAGCGCTCCAGCTTGTCGACCAGCGAATAGTGGGAGCCGCGGCGTGCCACGATGTCTTCCAGCTCGGCCCGCATTAGCGTCCCGCATTTGCAGCACCGGGTCCGGACCAACGCCTTCATCCGGAGCATATCGCCAGCGCTGTCCATCCAGCGGGGCCACAGGGCAACGATGTCGGCAGCCGTTTCCATGATCAAACGATACGCCGCGATCGGCGTGGTCGTCCAGCATCAGCATGGACCTGAAGTCTTCCCGTGTCGACGATCCGCGCGGCATTTCGGGCTCGTACGTCCTGGCCGGGGCGCTCCCCCGCGCAAGCCCGCCAGCGGGCTTCTCCACTCCGTTTCGACCCTATGGGTGCGCGAGCGACCTGTGCCCCGGCCGTCCTGTCGCCTGTCGAAAGGCCCCGATCGTCGGGGTCAATGGCAGGAGACCATCATGGCCGAGCAAACGCCCCAATCAAACCACGCCAAGGGTGGCTCAGCGGAGATCGCCCGCCTCAACGACTGGCTGCGCGAGCATCTCACCGTCCCGGGCAACAACCGTATCGTGATGACCAGCGGGATCGCAGATCTGATCGGCGACGTCAATCTTTTCCGAAACTTCCGAAAGCGGGCGGAACTGCTCCGAGCGGTTCGCGACTTCGATGGCTTTGACGACGCCATCGACCCGTATGGCGAGCACGACCTGGGCCGGTTCCGGTTTGAAGGCACCGACTGCTACTGGAAGATCGACTATTACAATCACGACCTGAGCGCGGGTTCAGAGGATCCGGCCGATCCCTTCAAAACCACGCGCGTCCTGACGATCATGCGCGTCGACGAACGATGACGCACCGCCCCGGCGCGATGGCGCCGGGGTTCCCCCTGCTGCGGAAAGGATGAGATCATCAATTTCGAGCCCCCCTTCCCCACACCACGCTCGGCGATCAGCACGGCCGTGTGGAGCGCCCGGGGTCTTAGATCGCCTCGCTCATGGCAGCGGTCGTCGTGATGGCGGCATTCTTTCCGATGAGATCGAGTGCTTCAATGCCCGCGACTTGCCGCCGAATTTGATGAGACCGGCTGACGGTCGCTATCTGGACATCGACGGTTGTCCGGGAAGAGTGACTGGTGCGTGTGGGAGGCAAGACCGTCGCGTGGGTCGGCGCCTCCCCTGCCCTACCAACGTCGGAAAGGCTCTGTCGTCGACTCTGTCCATCGTGACGACCGGGCGGAGTCAGCGTCAAGGATGCGCGGTTCCCTCAATTTTGACGCGGCCTTCGCTTCGCTTCGACCACGACAAAATCGGCACCCCCACGCCCCGCTTGCGCGGCCGCTGCGCGGTCCTGTGACCCTGACCCCACCCGATCGTCAGCCGGCATCCGTCTTAACGAACAGACGGAGGTTTACCTGCACGTCCAAACCGCACGCACCCAGGCATGGCTCGCTGAACTTGCAAGCATCCAAGCGGAGATCGCGGCACACGGGATGCCCGAGCAGGCACCCCTCCCCGCAGTAAAGCGAACTCGCAAGCTCAAGCCACTCTGGGAGAAATGAGCATCGTCCGGGCGGCCTCAGCCGCCCGATTAGGATTGGGTCTTCGTCTTGAGCGTCGTTGTATCCGGTGTGGTGCAGGTCGTGTCGAACGAGATCGGGCCGTGGGTACTTCACGATCAATTTCGCCATTTTGCGCTTTGGTGAACGCCGATCGCGCTTGTCGCGTTCGGCGTCTCAATCTCTTATCGATTTGTGGCTTGGCGCTGTGGATTCATCAATTGCTTTGGCGATACGAGAACTGAGGGGAATCGTTCCTTCGTCGGTAGCGGCGTGGTAGCAACGAGCTAGCGACACTGTAGCGACCTGATCGCGGATTGCGTTTGGGTAGCAACCAGACAGCTATGACGTAGCATGTTCATACACGGTTGGTGGCCTGCCTCTCGCGCCTTGCCAATCGAGTATTGACGGTATCGCAAAGGCGCGTTTCGCTAGTTGGTAGCATGCAGCAACCGACTACCAATCGGATCGCGAGCACGTCGCTTCCCGGCCGCAACATTATCGGGTCAAAGCTGCAACCGGGTCGCGACAAGCCCGCTACCAACTCGCGGGTTAATTGCGAGCAAATCGCAATTATAACGCAGGCTGCTCGCTGCTAGATTGCGTCAAAGTCGCTAGACACTAGCTGGTAGGTTGCGCTATAGCCGCTTCATGAACGCTGGCTGCTACATGGTAGCAACCTGGCCGCAACGGGAGAGCAGTATGCCAGTCATCAGTTTCGTGTCGCCGAAAGGCGGGGTGGGCAAGACCACGGCGACATTGTTGCTCGCCGGAGAGTTGGCGGAGGCGGGGGGTACCGTACGCCTGATCGATGCTGACCCTAACCTTCCGCTGGTCGACTGGGGCCAGTTACCGGGACGACCGGATGCGATAACTGTCGTCGCGTGCCGCGACGAAAACGCGATCATCGATGAAATCGAGCGGGGCGCGTCGGAGGCGCGCTTCACACTCGTTGACCTCGAAGGCGCGGCAACCGCGACCGTCACGTTCGCAATCGCTCAAAGCGATCTGGTGATCATTCCTTGCAAGGGGTCGCATCTGGATGCCACCCAGGCTGCCCGCGCTATTAAGCTCGTCAAGCAGACGGCGAGAGGCACCAAGACAAAGATCGACTACGCTATCCTGTTCAGCCAAATCCCGCCAGCGCTGCGCTCGAACAATCAGAAGGACATCGCGGAGCAGTTCAACGATGCTGATATTCCGGTCCTTCCGGTCATGATCTACAATCGCGAGGCCTATCGCGCGATGTTCGCCGCTGGTGGCACGCTTCGCACCATCAACGACAAAGGTGTCGGTAACATGAAAGCGGCGCTCGAGAACGCCGAAGCCTATGCGGCAGCAGTGATCGCCAGGCTCCGTAAGGCGCGTACCGTGAAGGAGGCAGCATGACCCGGTCCAGGCTCGATCTCTCGGAGTTTGATGATACGCCCGCGAACAAGGATCCAGCCAAGCTACGCGAGATAAGCGACGGGGCGGGCTTTCCGTCGCGTCCGGCTGTCCCAGCTGTAGCTGCCCCGCCTGTAGCGGCGCCCGTGCCTCAAGAGCGTCCCCAAGCCGGGACATTCCAACGGCCGCCACGCGTAACCGGCAATCGCAATATCGCGATCAACGTGAGGGTAGATCCCGAGACCGCTGCGAGACTCTACGCTCTTCGTGACGCGGATCCGGCACGCAAGCGCGTGCTCGCCGACGTCGTAGCAGATGCGGCGCTCTTGCTTTACGAGCAGGAGATTGGCGGGGCTGCTCCATAGGTAGGGCAGGGGCCTTGCATGGCCGTTAGCGCGGCGATGCAACGCAATCCTGGTTGACCGCCCGCGCGCCGCAGAATCTCGTTAAAGGCGGCCCCACGATCGATGGATAGGGCGCGATACCCCGCTTGGCACGACCGAGACGGCGCCCGAAACACCATACGAGCCGCGCCCGTGTGCCGCGGCGCATGGGCGAGCCCCGGCCGCCAACACGGCGCAAGCTATGGCCGGTCTGCAGGGGAGGGGGGCAGCCTGATCTGGCGCCGTCAATCTGCTTTCGGGTATCCTGCTCGGCCGCGCTGAAGCGAGCGCCGGCCGTCAGCCTCCGTCGGCGCAACACCCAGACAGGCCGTGGCTGCCAAGATTGGGGAACCGCTGCGTTCGATCCCAGCCAATGCCCTTACCGCATAGAATGGCGGATCGAAGGTCATCCCTTGCCCACGCTAGGTTCGATCAAATCCCATCGGTTTCCGTAGAGGTCTTCGAAGACCGCCACCGTGCCATATGGTTCATGGCGAGGCGCTTCGACAAAACGGATGCCCCGCTGAGTGTAAGCGAGGTGGTCACGGGCAAAGTCGTCTGTTTCGAGAAACAGGAACACGCGACCGCCGCTTTGATCGCCGATCGCCTCACGTTGCCGGTCGCCAACCGCTCGCGCTAGTAACAGTCCGTTCGCCGCACCATGCGGCGCGACCACCACCCACCGCTTGCCATCAGTCAGCACGGTATCTTCACGCAGTTCGAAGCCAAGCTTCTGAACGAAGAAGGAGAGCGCGGTGTCATATTCGTCGACAAGGAGAGCGGTCAGGTTCAAGCGTTGAGGCATCCGACGAGGCTGCCCTAATCTGGATGCTAGGCCAACGCCGGCTTCTCGTCTGGATGGTGGATCGGGAAGCCTAGCCTAGCGACGCAAGCTGGCGTGCCACCGCTTTGCCGCCGTGTTTCGAGATAGCCGTCGCGATTGCCCGGGCATCCGCTTTGTCGATCGCTGCAATTTTAACCCGCTCAAGCGCTGCGGTTAGAACCGGACGACCAGCGTCTCGAGCCGTCTGCTCCGCCGCCTTTGCCTGTTCGTCCAGATGGGCAAGTTCCGCTTTTAGAGCTTCCCGCCGAGCCTCGATTGTTGCGAGATCGACGGCGTTTCTTGTTCGGGCCATTCTTCGAATCCGGTTCCAATAGAGAACAACTTAGCAGGTTGCGGGCAATCCAGGAAATAGCAGTTAGCCGTGCATAATCGTGCAAACGCCTTGCACCGGCACTACAAGACTGAAAGCTACTTGTCGCAAGCGCACAGTCAATCACTTTTCACCTCCGCGTTTGGAGTGATTTAACTCCAAATAGTTTGTTGTTTCATGAGGATAGGCAATTACTAGGGATGGCAGGATATGCCTCATGGCACCAATGTCGGACATTGATACTCGAGGTTCCGCTGCTCGGGGCTTTAAGAAATGAAGGTTACAGTCCGGCTAACTGATGACCTTACCGCGGAGATCGATCGGATCGCCGCAGCGAATGGGCACGCGCCAGCGATGGTTGCCAGGCTCGCAACCCTACGGATTTCGGGGGACGCAAAGCGCGCTGCGCCAGCCAGTCGACCGA
>NZ_JPDP02000022.1:98454-184634 GCF_000732685.2 Sphingomonas sp. STIS6.2 | reverse complement strand
GCTCACCCTGATCGATGGCCAGCGGGTCGTCGGCGCGAACGTCACCGGCGTCGCCGATGTCAGCCTGTTCCCGGTCTCGCTGGTCGAGCGCATCGACCTGCTGACCGGCGGCGCATCCTCGGTCTATGGCTCCGACGCGATCGCGGGCGTCGTGAACTATGTGATCCGTCGCGATTTCGAAGGGTTGCAGCTGTCGGGCAATTACAGCTTCTACAATCACGACAACCGCGCCAACGCCTCGACACCCGTCGCGCAGCGTTACGGGATCGCCACGCCGACGGGGATGACCAACGATGGCGGCCGCGCGGATCTGAGCGCGACCTACGGCCACAATTTCCTCGACGACCGGCTGAATGTCTCCGTCTATGGCACCTACCGGACCGCGGACGGCATCTTCTTCCGTGACCGCGACGCGTCGGGCTGTCAGCTGCGCCGCGACACGGGCAACCCGCTCAGGGTCAACAACCTTATCTGCGGCGTGACCGCGGCGTCGCCCAACGGGACGCTGACGGCGAACGGCGTGAATTATTCGAACGTCACCGGCAGCCCCGGCGTCTTCGCGCCCGCATCGACGATTCCGGGCTATGCGAACCAGGCGGACCGGCTCGCGGCGCGTGGTTATGAGCGCTTCAACGGCGGCGGCTTCATCAACTTCAAGGCGTCGCCCGCGGCCGAGTTTTCGGCGGGCGTGATGTACCTTCGCGATACATCAGAGAACCTGCTCTACGGCCCCTATGTCCAGGGCAGCTACCGGGTGAACTGCGATAACCCGCTGATGTCCGCATCGCAGGCGCAGACGATCTGCGGCGCGAATGCCGGGACCGGCGCGTCGGCGCCGCTCGGCGTCCAATACGGCTTTCCGGGGCTGGCCGGCGACCGCGACAAGGAAAGCTTCAGGAACACGCAGACGCGCATCAACGCGTCGGTCCGCGGCGAGATCGCCGAGGGCTGGCGGTATGACGTCGGCGGCGTCTACAGCACGAGCCGGCAATTATGGGAGCCCGGCGGCAACCCGGTCGCCGCCAAGGTCAGCCGCGCGCTCGACGTCGTCAACGTGAACGGCGTGCCGACGTGCCGGTCGGTGGTCAACGGCACCGACCCCGCGTGCGTCCCGCTCAACGTGTTCACCGCCAACAATCCCGGCAGCGCCGCGCTCAGCGACTATCTGTTCGACGAGGGGCTCGGCGTGCAGGACCTGCGCGCCAAATTCTATGACGTGACCGCCAATCTGACGGCGGACTTCACCCGCTACGGCATCCGGTCGCCATTCGCCGAACAGGGCCTGGCCGTGGCGGTCGGCGGGGAATATCGCCGGCAGGAGGAGCGGACGACGCGCAACACGCGCTTCATCGAAGTCTATGGCGGCGTACCCGACAGCCTGACCACACAGGACGTCGTCGAGGGCAATGCCGAAGCCCAGCTGCCGCTGGTGCAGAACGTGCCGTTCTTCAAACTGCTGCAGGTCAATGGCGGCTATCGCCTGTCGAAATACAGCACCAATCCCCAGACCTTCAACACGTGGAAGATCGAGGCGGTCTATTCGCCGAGCGAGGACGTCACGTTCCGCGTCGGCCGGAACCGGGCCGCGCGCGCGCCCGGCCTGAGGGAGGCCGATCAGGTCGTCGGCTATCAGAATGCGACGATCGTCGACCCCTGTGCCAGCGTCAACGGCGTCGCGCCAAGGGCCAGCATCGAGGCGTGTCGCCTGACCGGATTGCCCGACGCGCAATATGGCAATGGTCTGGCCGCGGGTATTCCCGGCAGCCTGCGCTGCGTCGACGATGTCTGCCGCCAGCGCAACAACGGCACGCCGATCGATCCCGAGGACGCGCAGACGCTGACCTATGGCCTGGTGCTGACGCCCCGGTTCCTGCCGCGGTTCAGTTTTTCGGTCGACCGGTACAAGATCCGCGTCGACAACGTGATCAGCTATCTGGGTGCGAGCTTCGCAGTCGATGGCTGCGTGATCACCGGCGACCCCTATTATTGCAGCCGGCTGGTGCGCGATCCGACGACCTATCAGCTAAACGGCACGGGCACGACGGCGGGCTATATCCAGGGCGGCAATCTGAATGCGTACCGGCTCTATGCGAGCGGCTATGATTTCCAGGCGCAATATTCGGCGCGGCTGGGCGGGACGGCGGGCAAGCTCGACTTCCTGATGAACGGCACGCTGACCACCGACCAGGGCGGCCAGGCCGCACCCGATCAGCCGCGGACCAATTGCGTCGGCTATTTCGGCGGATCCTGCCCGCAGCCGACACCACGCTGGATCCACAATGTCCGCACCACCTATTCGAGCGACGACGGGATCTTCAGCGCGTCGGTCGCGTGGCGCTATATCGATGGCACGACCGCGGGTCAGAATGGTGGCCCGAACTCGACGCCGGCGACCGAGGTCTCCGACTTCACGCGGATCCCCGCCTATCATTATTTCGATCTGTCGCTGGGCGTGAACATCGCCAAGCGGATGACGCTGACCGCGGCGGTCAACAACATCTTCGACCGCCAGCAGCCGATCCTGACGAACACCTATGATTACGCGCTGTCGCGCGGGAACACGATTCCCCAGCGTTACGACACGCTGGGACGCCAGATCTCGATTTCGGCAACGACGCGCTTTTGATGCGCGTGGTCCAAGGGGCGATCCGTCGGCGTCGGATGAGCCTCGTCATCGCGCCGTGCGTTGCCGCGGCGCTGGTTACTGTCTGCCAGCCCGCGGTCGCCGGCCCCTCCCCGCTGCTGCCGCTGCCCGCGCATGCGACAGCGGGTACGGACAGCGTCCGCATCGACGATGGTGCGCGGATCGTCGTCCCTGCCGGCGACACGGGCGCTGCCAGTGCGGCGCGGCGCGCGGTCGAGATCGTCGCCCGCACGCGCGGCATCACGCTGAACGTGGCCGACCGCGGACCGGGGGCGATCAGTTTCGTGCGGCTGCCCGCCGCAAATGGGGGGAGCAGCGAGCGATACCGGCTCGACGTGACCCCCGCGGGGATCCGCATCGCCGCGGCCACCGATGCCGGGCTGTTCTATGGCGCGATGACGCTGACGCAGATGCTGTCCCCCGATGCGCGGTTCGGGACGGGCGTCGCAGTCCCCGTCGTGGCGATCGACGACGCCCCGCGCTTTGCGTGGCGCGGGGTGATGCTGGACGTCGCGCGCCACATGCAGCCAATCGCATCGATCGAGCGCGTCATCGACATGATGGCGCAGCACAAGCTGAACCGCCTGCAACTGCATCTGACCGATGACCAGGGCTGGCGGATCGAGATCAAGCGTCATCCCGAGCTGACGCGGATCGGCGCCTGGCGCGCCTCGTCCACGCCCAACGCGGGTGCGCCGGCGGGCCGCTATGGCGGCTTCTACACGCAGGACCAGCTGCGCGCGCTGGTCGCCTATGCCGCAGCACGCGCGGTGACGATCGTGCCGGAAATCGACCTGCCCGGCCACGCACAGGCAGCGGTCGCCGCCTATCCGCAGATCGGCGTGACGGGGGACCGGCCGCCGGTGTCGGGCGACTGGGGCATCAACCCCTATCTGTTCAACGTCGACGATCGCAGCATCACGTTCGTCAAGCAGGTGCTCGACGAGGTCATGGCGATCTTCCCGTCGACCTATATCCATATCGGCGGCGACGAGGCGCTGAAGGAGCAGTGGCAGGCATCGGCCGCGGTCCAGGCGAAGATGCGCACGCTCGGCATCGCCGATGAAAAGGGCCTGCAGAGCTGGTTCGTCGGTCAGCTCGGCGCGCACCTCGCCAAGCGCGGGCGCCGCCTGATCGGCTGGGACGAGATCCTCGAGGGTGGGCTTCCGCCGACCGCGTCGGTGATGTCGTGGCGCGGCGAGGCGGGCGCGATCGAAGCGGCGAACATGGGGCACGACGTCGTGCTGTCGCCCGGCCCGGTCCTGTATCTCGACAATCTGCAAAGCGGGCGCGACGACGAGCCGCCGGGACGCATGGCGGTACAGACGCTCGCCGACGTCTATGCCTATGACCCCCTGCCCGCCGGGATTGCCGCAGCAAAGGCGCATCACGTGCTGGGGCCGCAGGCCAATCTGTGGGCCGAATATATGGTCACCCCCGCGCAGCGCGAACATGCGCTGTTTCCACGCATCGCGGCGCTGGCGGAGATGGCCTGGTCGCCGCGCGCCGCGCGCGACTGGCCGGGCTTCCTCGCGCGGCTCGATCCCCAGCTCAACCGCTATCAGCGGCAGGGGATCGCCGCCGCGGACAGCGCCTTCGCGGTCGATTACACCGTGGTCGGCGGGGTCGGTCCGGCGGTGCGCGGCAAGACGGTCACGATCGGCATGGCGAACCAGGCCGGCTATGGCACGATCCGCTACACGACCGATGGCGCGGCGCCGTCATCGACCTCGCGCGCCTATGCCCGACCGCTGAGCGTGGCGCCGGACACGGTCGTCCGCGCGGTGACGTTCGCACCCGACGGCCGCGCGCTCGCCGCCGTGCGCAGCTTCGATACCGCACCCGCCGCGCTGTTGACGCGGGCGAGTGCGAGCCTCGAAACCTGTGCCGGCGCGGGGATCCGGCTGCGCCTGCCGCTGACGCCGGATGCGACGGGCGGCGGGCCGGCGTACAGCATGAACATCTATGACGGCTGCTGGCTGTACCGCGCCGCGCCGCTCGGACAGATCCGGGGCATCACGGTCTCGCTCGGCCGGCTGCCGCGCAACTTCGCGCTGCGCCAGCCGCAGCGCCAGATGGTCGCGTGGCGCTACAACCCGACGCATTTCGGGACGCTGATGGTGCATGCGCGGACCTGCGACGGGCCCGCGCTGGCGATGGTGCCGCTGCCCGATCCGGCGACCACGCCGAACCAGTTCATACTGACCGCGCCGCTGGCGGGCGGCACGACCGACACGGACCTGTGCCTGATCGTCGCGCCGCCGGTCGGTGGACCGCTCTACGGCGTCGACACGGTACGCTTTACGCTGAAGGACATTCGATGACCGATCCCCTGCGCCCATCGCGGCGCGATGCAATCGCCTTCACGGCCGGAACGCTTGGCGCAGCGATGGCCTTTCCCGGCGGCACGTTCGCGGCGACCATTGGCGCGGCGCCCACCGGTGCGGCGCTCGTGCCCTTCGGTGCCACGCCGTCGAAGCGGCAACTGGCGTGGCACCGGCTGGAACAGACCGCGTTCGTCCACTTCACGATCAACACCTTCACCGACCGCGAATGGGGCTATGGCGACGAGGATCCCGCGATCTTCGACCCCAGGCAGTTCGATGCCGACCAGATCGTCGCCGCGGCAAAGGCGGCGAACCTGCGCGGCCTGATCGTCACCGCCAAGCACCACGACGGCTTCTGCCTGTGGCCGAGCAAGTTCACAAAACACAGCATCGCGAGCAGCCCCTACAAGAACGGCAAGGGCGATATCGTCGGCGAACTGGCCGCCGCATGCCGGCGGCAGGGGCTGAAGTTCGGGATCTACCTGTCGCCCTGGGATCGCAACCATCCGGACTATGGCCGGCCCGAATACATCACCTTCTTCCGCAACCAGCTGCGCGAGCTGCTGACGCAATACGGACCGATCTACGAGGTGTTCTTCGACGGCGCGAACGGCGGCGACGGCTATTATGGTGGTGCGCGCGAAGTGCGGAAGATCGACGCGGTCCCCTATTATGACTGGCCGTCGATCATCGCCTTCGTCCACGCCCTGCAGCCGATGGCCTGCACCTTCGATCCGGTCGGCGCGGACCTGCGCTGGGTCGGCAACGAGGAGGGCGAGGCCGGCGACCCGTGCTGGGCGACGATGGACGACAAGGGCTTCACCGAGGAAAAGGGCAATGCCGGCGTTCGCGGCGGCGCGATCTGGTGGCCGGCCGAGGCGGATGTCTCGACCCGCTATGGCTGGTTCTGGCACGCCTATGAGGACGGGCAGAGCCGCAGCCCCGCCAATCTGATGAAGATCTATTTCGAGACGGTCGGGCGCAGTGCCGGGCTGTTGCTCAACCTGGCCCCGGATACGCGTGGCCTGGTGACCGACGAGGATGTCGCGAACCTGACCGCGTTCGGCACGGCGATGCGCGCGATGTACGCCACCGACCTGAGCAAGGGTGCGATCGCCTCTGCGAGCAGCGTGCGCGCCGGGCATGACGCGACGCTGGTGCTCGACGGCAATCCCGAAAGCTTCTGGGTCAGCGCCGATCGGGCGCCGGTCCCGACGCTGACGCTCGACCTTAAACAGCCAAGGCTGTTCGATGTCGTCAGGCTAGCGGAGCATCTGCCGCTCGGGTTGCGCGTCGACCGGTTCGCGATCGACGCGCAGGGCCCGACCGGCTGGACCGAAATCGCCAGCAAGCAGGGCATCGGATCGCAGCGGCTGATCCGGCTCGACGCGCCGATCACCGCGCGGCGGGTCAGGCTGCGGATCACCGCAGCCGCCGCGGCGCCGGCGATCACCGAATTCGGCGTGTATCTCGCGCCTGTGCTGCTCGATCCGCCGCACATCGTCCGCGACCGCGAAGGCGTGGTCACGCTGACCAGCGATTCCCCCGGGCTGGCGATCGCCTACACCACCGACGGCAGCGCGCCGACGATCGCATCGCCGCGCTACACGGCGCCGTTCGCGATGCGCGATGCGGGGATCGTCCAGGCGATCAGCATCCACGCGGCCAAGGGTGCGGTCAGCAGCGTGGGGCGTCGCAACTTCGACATCCGCAAGAGCGACTGGAAGATCCTGCGGGCGAGCGCGCCGCGGGCCGAGCTGTTGATCGACGAGAAGAACCGCACCGACTGGGTCGCGCCGCTGACCGGTGCGGACGGCAAGCCCTGTTCGGTGACGATCGATCTCGGGCGCAGCGTCGAGCTGCGCGGGTTCGTGCTGAAGCCCGGCTGGCACGCGCCGCAGGGGGCCGGCGACCCCGCCGCCTGGCGCGTACGCATCGGCGACGACCCGGCGCTGGCCGACGCGCCGCAGGAGCAGGGCGAGTTCTCGAACATCGCCGCCAACCAGGCGCCGCAGCGCCTCGCCTTCGCGCGGCCGCACCGTGGCCGCTACATCGAGATCGCCTTCACCCGGACCGCCAAGGGCGAGACGCGGCTGGCCATCGCGGAGCTCGGGGTGCTGACGCAGTAGACCGGTCGCGGCGCGGCGTGTGATGGCAAGTAACCAAAAGCTAAGTCTTTGTTGTTTAACATAGCGCAATGTTCATATCGCTCACTGCGCGGATCGTCGCGATCGGCCTCATCGTGGTCCTGGCACTGGGGTCGCTGGCCGGGCTGCTCGCCGACGCCTCGTACCAAGCCAGCCAGAGCTTCCAATGGGCCGCCCATTCCGCGCAGGTCATCGAGACGACCGAGGCGGCGCTGAACGATCTGCGCGAGGCCGAATCGGGCCAGCGCGGGTTCGTCATCACGCGGGATCCGGCCTATGCGCGGTCCTTCGCCAAACGCCTGGACAGCGCCGCCCGGACCATCGCGCGGGTTGCGGGCCAGACCCGCGACAACCCGCGCCAGCATGCCCGTGCGCGGGAAATGGCATTGCTGATGAAGGAGCGGTCCGCCTTTCTGCGCCAGCCGCTCGACCTTGCCCGCCGGGGCAATTTTGCGGGAGCGGTCACGATCATCGCCAGCGGCCGTGGTCGCGACCTGATGGATGCGATCAGCGTGCGCGGGGAGGCGTTTCTCGAAGAGGAACGCGCGTTGCAGACCACGCGGCAGGATGCGGCGGCGCAGCGCCTTCGTCGCGGCAAGCGGCTTGCCATCTTCGGCGCGATCGCCGTCGCGCTGATCGTCATCGGCGGCTTTACCTTGCTGGTGCAAGGTATCCGCCGCCCGCTGGAAACCATGTTGCGCGCGATGACCGCGCTCGGCAGCGGGGACGAGCAGACGCGGATCGATACCGCGATGGGATCGCGCGAATTCAACCGCCTCGCGATCGGCTATAATGCGATGGCCGACCGGCTGGAGGGCGCGGTTTCCGATCGGGGCACGAGCGAGCGCCAGCTGCAGGTCGTCAACGCCGAGCTCGAGCGCAATACCAAGACGCTGCGCGAACGCGGCGACGTGATCGAGCTGCTCGGCGGCATGGCGCATCGCATGCAGGCCGCGCGCACCGACGACGAGCTGGCCCAGATCATCCGGGTGTTCGTACCGCAGGTCCTGCCCGACATTCCCGGCGCGCTGTACGCGCACAACAACTCGCGCAACTGCCTGGTCCCGGTCGCCAGCTGGGGAGACATCGTCGTGCCGGACGACGGCTTCGCGCCGGAGCGGTGCTGGGCACTGCGCCGCGGCCAGAGCCATTCGGTCGTGGATCCGCGCCGCGACATCGTCTGCGCGCATGTCGCCGAGGGCGAGGTCTATCACTGCGAACCGCTGCTCGCGGGCGGCGAGGTCATCGGCGTGCTCTATCTGCGCGGCCGGATCGAGGCCGAGAACCGCTTCCGGATGAACGTGCTGACCGAGAACATTGCCTCGGCGCTGGTCAACCATCGCCTGCAGCGGTCGCTGCGCGAACAGACGATCCGCGATCCGCTGACCAGCCTGTTCAATCGCCGCTACATGGAGGAGGCGCTCAAGCTGGAGATCGCCCGCGCCTCGCGGTCGGGCAATCCGCTCAGCCTGGTCATGTGCGACGTCGATCACTTCAAGCGGTTCAACGACGAGTTCGGTCACGACGCGGGGGACGCGGTGCTCCAGCAGGTCGCGGCCGAGATGCGCAGCCGGTTCCGCGACGGCGATGTCGTCTGTCGCTTCGGCGGCGAGGAGTTCACCATCATCGCGCCGGGCACGACCGCCGAGGCGCTGGCCAAGCGTGTCGATATCGTCCGGCAGGCGATCTCCGAGATCGCCGTCCGCCACGGCAACCGCGCGCTGGGATCGACCAGCATGTCGTTCGGCATCGCGACCTGGACGGACATCATGGACCGGGAGGGCGCGACGCTGATCCAGGCGGCGGACATGGCGCTGTATCAATCCAAGCGCGACGGCCGCAACCGCGCGACGATCAGCGCGCTCGCGGCCTGATCCGGCAGTTCGGCCATGCCAGCGCGGCAGGGTCGGCAGGACGCGATCCGGCGCATTGCCGGCATCGGATGCCGCAAGACTATTGCCTATCGTCCGGGTCGAATTACGCTTCGTAAATGGAGCGCGTGACTGCGAGTCGGAGATCGATGGTCGCGCGCTGCTGCAGGTCTATCCGAGGTGATCCGCTATGGCCGTCAGGGACAAGGCTTCGACCGATACCCAGCATGCCGTGATCGTCGTGATCCGGGGCGATCCGGTCCCCGACGCCGCGATCCCGACGATCGAACTGGATCTCGCGAAATTTCAGAGCGGTCGCTGGGCACTGCAGCTCGACGCGGCATTTGCCCGGCGCGAGGAGCCGGCGGTGATCCTAGCGCAGGGGGTCGCCTGTCTTGCGGTCGCGTGGTGGGCGCAATTGTCGCCGCGCAGCTATCTGCAGGCGATCGAGGGCGCGGTCCTGCTGTCGCCGCTGTCGGTCGGCTTCGGTCAGGAGGCGATCGCGGCGGCGGCGCGTCCCGGGCCGACGACACGCCTGCCCTTCCCGTCGGTCGTCGCCTGTGCCCCGGGTCCGTTCATCGACCGGGTGCTGGCGCTGGCCGATCGCTGGGGCAGTCATTTCGTCGAGCGCGGATCGATCGCCGTACCGGCGCCGACGACGCGCAACGCCACCCCGACCGAGGACGAGGCCCGGCTGATCGCGCTGCTCCCGCTGCTTCAGCACAGGGTGCCGGGCGATGCCTTCGCGCCCGGACCCCGCCCCGCGCGGCGCCTCCGCCGACCCGCCGCGATCGACTGAGCGCGCCGCAGACCAGCGGCGTCCTGCGCGAGCGGAACCGGTCGCGGATCCACCCGCCGAACAGCTGGGTGAGCGCATCGGGATAGGGGAAGGTCGAGGCGGCAAGCCCGACGCAAGGTGGCAAAACGTGCCTCGTCGAAATCGCGAGGGTCGATGCCGCGGATCAGCCGGCGCGACCGCCGGCGCCGGCGCCGTCCGCTAAACCCAGGCTTGATCGGGCCAAAGCCGCTATCGATGGCGGTCCGCGCGTCGGCATGGCAGAGGGCGCGCTCAATTCATCCGAGGCTTCATGACCGATCTCGCCGTCCTTTACGAACATCCCGCCTGGTTCGTGCCGCTGTTCGCAGCGCTCGACGCGCGCGGCGTCGAGTTCTCGCGCGCCACGCCGGACGGGTTCTGGAACCCCGCGGACCAGACTGCGCCGGCGCGCGTCGTGTTCAACCGGATCGCGATGTCGAGCTTCCTGCGCAGCGACGAGCATCCGATCTTCGACACGATGGCGATGCTTGATCACTGGCGCCGCACCGGCGCGCGCGTGATCAACGGCGCCGACGTGCTCGCGATCGACGCCTCCAAGGCACGGCAATTGTCGCTGATCGCGTCGCTCGGCCTCGCGATTCCCGAGACGCGCGTCGTCCACCGCGCCGCCGACGTCGTCGCCGCGGCGCAGACGCTGCGCTTCCCGCTGGTCGTGAAGGCCAATATCGGTGGATCGGGGGCGGGGATCATCCGCTTCGACAGCCTCGACGAACTCCGCGCTGCGGTCACCGACGATGGCCTGCCGAGCAGCGTCGACGGCGTGTTGCTGGTGCAGGAATATGTCCCCGTCCGGGGTGGCGCGATCACCCGGATCGAGACGCTCGACCGCAAGTTCCTCTATGCGATCGACGTCGCGGGCGGCGGCGCGTTCGATCTCTGCCCTGCGGATGCGTGCGTCGTCCCCGGATCGGGCATCAAGATGGCCGCGGTCGAGCCGTCGCAAGTGCTCATGGATGCCGCCGAGGCGATCGCGCGCGCGGTCGATCTCGATGTCGGCGGGGTCGAGGTGATGATCGACGACCGCGACGGCGTCGCGCGCTTCTACGACATCAACGCGCTGTCGAACTTCGTCGCCAGGCCGCTCGACGTTCTCGGCTGGGATCCGCATGACCGGCTCGTCGATTACCTGATCGAACAGATTGGGAAGACTCGTTGATGCGCTATGGCTATTGGACTCCGGTTTTCGGCGGCTGGCTTCGCAACGTCCCCGACGAGGGGATGGAGGCGAGCTGGGCCTATACCAAGGCGCTGACTCAGAATGCGGAGCGTTGGGGCTATGACCTGACGCTGATCGCCGAGCTGAATTTGAACGACATCAAGGGCGTCGAACAGCCCGCGCTCGATGCGTGGTCGACTGCGGCGGCGCTGGCGGCGGTGACCGACAGCATCGAGCTGATGGTCGCGGTTCGCCCCAATTTCCACCACCCCGCGCTGTTCGCCAAGGCGGCGGCCAATATCGACCGGATCTCGGGCGGGCGGCTCGCGCTCAACGTCGTGTCGTCCTGGTGGGCGGACGAGGCGAAGCAATATGGCCTCCAGTTCGACCAGCATGACGATCGCTATGCGCGGACCGACGAATGGCTCTCCGTCGTCGACGGGCTGTGGACCGAGGACCGGTTCGACTTTGCCGGGCAATTCTACACCACCGAGCAGGCGATCTGTTCGCCCAAGCCCGCCAAGCGCCCGACGGTCTATGCCGGCGGCGAGAGCGAGAAGGCGAAGACCATGATCGCGGCCAAGTGCGACGCCTATGTCATGCACGGCGACCCGGCCGACGCGATCGCGCCGAAGATCGCCGACATGGCGGCACGACGCGAAGCCGCGGGCGGTGCGCCGATGCAATACGGCATGGCCGCCTATGTGATCGTCCGCGACAGCGAGGCCGAGGCGAAGCGCGAGCTCGAGCGCATCACCAGCGTCACCGAACTGCCCGCGGGCTATGCCAATTTCGACCAGTGGCTGTCGGGCACGCAGCTCGAACGCGAATTGAAGATCCAGGAATATTCGGTCTCCAACCGCGGCCTGCGCCCGAATCTGGTCGGCACGCCCGAACAGCTGAAGGAGCGGATCGCGGAATATGAGGCCGCCGGGCTCGACCTGCTCTTGCTCCAGATGAGCCCGCAGGCCGAGGAAATGGAGCGGTTCGCGGTGCAGGTGATGGGGTCCGCATGATCCGCCTGCGCGACGTTTCCAAAACCTACCCGGCCAGCGATGCGGCGGCGCTCGACGGCGTGTCGCTGGAGATTCCGGCGGGCGGCGTGTTCGGGGTGATCGGTCAGTCGGGCGCGGGCAAGTCGACGCTGATCCGGCTGATCAATGCGCTCGAACGGCCGACGTCCGGGCGCGTCGAGGTCGACGGGATCGACGTCGCAGGCCTGTCGGCGGCGGATCTGCGCGCCCTGCGCCGCCGGATCGGCATGATCTTCCAGAACTTCGGACTGCTCTCCTCGCGGACGGTCGCAGCGAACGTCGCCTTCCCGCTGGTGCTCGCGGGCGTCGCGAAAGCGACGCGCGAGAGCAAGGTCGCCGCCTTGCTGGACCGGGTCGGCCTGTCCGATCACGCCGCCAAATACCCTGCTCAGCTGTCGGGCGGGCAGAAGCAGCGCGTCGGCATCGCCCGCGCGCTCGCCACCGACCCCGACATCCTGCTGTGCGACGAGGCGACCAGCGCGCTCGACCCCGAAACCACGCGCTCGGTGCTGACGCTGCTCCGCGACCTCAACCGCGACCTCGGCCTGACGATCGTCCTGATCACGCATGAAATGGACGTCGTCCGCTACGTCTGCGACCGCGTCGCGGTGCTGGAACGTGGCCAGGTCGTCGAGACCGGCACCGTCACCGACATCTTCGCCAACGCCGCGCACCCGGCAACCCGGCGCATGCTGGCGGCCCTCGCCGCATGACCTTCTTCGAAAATGTCGACTGGTCCGATATCGGCCAGGCGTGCCTCGACACGCTCATCATGCTCGCCGGGTCGCTGGTGCTGACGATCCTGCTCGGCCTGCCGCTCGGCGTGCTGCTGTATCTGACCGGCAAGGGGCGGCTGATCGAGAACCGGCTTGCCAATGGCGCGCTCGGGATCGCCGTCAACATCCTGCGATCGGTGCCGTTCATCATCCTGCTGGTCGTGATGATCCCGCTGACCGTCCTGCTGGTCGGCACGTCGCTGGGCGTCGCCGGCGCGATCCCGCCGCTGGTGGTGGGAGCCGCGCCCTTCTATGCGCGCCTCGTCGAGGGATCGCTGAAGGAGATCGACCGGACGACGATCGAGGCGGTGCAGGCGATGGGCGCGACGACCCGCCAGATCGTCACGCGGGCGCTGATCCCCGAGGCGATGCCGGGGCTGATCTCGGGCGCCACCGTCACCGCGGTCGCGCTCGTCTCGTTCACCGCGATGGCAGGCGTGGTCGGCGCGGGAGGGCTCGGCGATCTCGCGATCCGCTTCGGCTATCAGCGCTTCCAGACCGACGTGATGGTCGTCACCGTCGTCCTGCTGGTCGTCCTCGTCCAGATCATCCAATATGCCGGCGACGCGCTCGCCCGCCACTTTACCCGCCGCTAGGAAATGCCATGAACCGCCGCACGCTTCTCGCCTCGCTCTCGCTGCTCGCGCTCGCCGCATGCGGTGGCGCCAAGACGGATGACGGCACGGCGCTGACCGTCGCCGCGACCGCGGTGCCGCATGCCGAGATCCTCGAATCGATCAAGCCCGCGCTCGCCAAGCAGGGCGTCGGTCTCAAGATCCGCGTCTTCAACGACTATGTGCAGCCCAACCTTCAGGTCGAGCAGAAGCAGATCGACGTCAGCTATTTCGAGACCAAGCCCTATCTCGACGAGTTCAATGCTTCGCGCGGCACGCATCTGGTTCCCTATGCGGGTGTCCATGTCGAGCCGCTGGGCGCCTATTCGCGCAAGTGGAAGACGATCGCGCAGGTCCCGAACGGCGCGACCGTCGCGATCCCGAACGAGCCGAGCAATGGCGGCCGCGCGCTGCTGCTGCTGCAGAAGGCCGGGCTGATCACGCTGAAGAACCCGACCAACCCGCTGTCGAGCCTCAACGACATCGCGACCAACCCCAAGAACCTCAAGTTCAAGGAGCTGGAGGGCGCCACCCTGCCCCGCACGCTCGGCGAGGTCGATCTGGCGCTGATCAACACCAACTATGCGCTCGATGCGAAGCTCAACCCGGTGCGCGACGCGCTCGCGATCGAGGACAAGAACAGCCCCTATGCCAATTTCGTCGTCGGCCTGCCCGGTGGCGACAAGGATCCGCGCGTCGTCAAGCTGATCGCCGCGCTGCGAAGCCCCGAGACGCGGCGCTTCATCGCGGATCGTTATGCGGGCGCGGTGCTGCCGGCGTTCTGAGCCCCGGTGACGAACGGATCGCTGCACGTCATCCGCCCGGGCGCATCGACCCGCCCCGAGACGCGGCGCCGATAGGTTGGCGCGGTCGCCGCCGTGATCGTGACGTCGTACCAGCCATGGCTGTTGCGGAGCGGCCAGCGGTAGCGCGCGTCGACCAGACCGGTCACCTGCGCCGCCGCCCCGACGCGTTCGACGTGCGCGACCAGTCCGTGCGCGCGGTGTCCGGCGGGGAGCACTAACGCCAGTTCGGTTGGTGTCGTGCGCCAGACGAGCTGCGACGCCAGTGCCGGGTCGTCACGGTGTCCCGCATAATGGCGGTGGAAGCCGTTCGGGCCGAGCACCCAGAGATCATAGCGGCCCTCCGCGTCGAATCCCCATTGCCCGTCCAGCGTGCGCCCGGGCTCGACCGTGAAGCGGCGGGGCGGCTGGTCCAGGCCCCGGCGGTCATAGACGTGGAACACCGCGGCCTGCGTGCCGTCGGTGGTGAAGTGCAGCCGGATCGCGTCACCCGTGATCGTCTCGCCGACGCGCAGCGCATAGGGCAGCGGGCGGGACCGGCGGATGCCGGGTTCCTGCCACGGGAGGGACTCACCCAGTGGTGCCTGCGGGCTGACCTGCCGCGGGATCGCCGCGGCGCGGGCGGCATCGGCGCGCGGATCGGGCATCGCGGTGAAGGGCGCGATATCGGCGGCGGTGAAGTCGAACGCCGAGGTCAGGTCGCCGCAGACCGCGCGGCGCCACGGCGTGATGTTGGACTCGTGAAAATCGAACCGGCGTTCGAGGAAGCGGATCACCGAGCTGTGGTCGAACACCTGCGAATTGATCCACCCGCCCCGGCTCCAGGGCGAGACGACGTACATCGGCACGCGCGGCCCCAGGCCATAGGCGCGGCCGCGATAGGCGGGGAGGTCGAGCGCCGCGTCGCCCTTGCTCGGGTGGCGGTGATAGCTGCCGGTCAGATCGACCGTCGATCCGCCGAGCAGCGTGCCGTCGGCGGCACGCGACGGCG
The DNA here is from genome assembly GCF_000732685.2 of Sphingomonas sp. STIS6.2. Lineage (NCBI taxonomy): Bacteria > Pseudomonadati > Pseudomonadota > Alphaproteobacteria > Sphingomonadales > Sphingomonadaceae > Sphingomonas > Sphingomonas sp. STIS6.2. Next base: position 169,433 of record NZ_JPDP02000022.1, on the reverse strand, counting down.
GCGCGGGCGGCGGGACATGATCGAAAAAGCCGTCATTCTCGTCGAACATGACGAACAAGGCGGTCCGCGCCCAGATCTTCGGATCCGCGGTGAGCGCGTCGAGCAGCTCGGCGGTATAGGCCGCACCCTGTGCCGGGCTCGACGGGCCGGGATGCTCGGATCCCTTCGCGGTGGCGATGACGTACGACACCTGTGGCAACCGCCCGGCCAGCACGTCGGCGCGCAGCACGTCGAGCCCGCGCGTCGTCAGCGCCCGGTCGCGCAGGTCCGCGTCGCCTGCCGCATGATGCGCCGCGCGGAAGGTGGCGAACCCGACCAGCGGGTTGTCGGTGAAATTGTCGGCCATGTCCTGATAGATGCGCCAGTCGACGCCCTTGGCCTGCAACCGCTCGACGACCGTGGTCCAGCGATAGGGGTCGGGATCGCCGCCATCCTCCGGGAAACCGTCATGCGAATTGCCGATCGCCGGACCGCCCAGCGTGCCGCCGGGATCGTTGGTGCCGCTCCACAGGAACAGCCGGTTCGTGTTGGTCCCCGTCTGCACCGAGCAGTGATAGGCGTCGCACAGCGTGAACGCCTCGGCGAGCGCGAACTGGAACGGCAGATCCTCGCGCCGGTAATGGCCCATCGCCCGCTGGCTCTTCGCCTCGGGCCAGTGCGCCATCCGCCCCTCGTCCCAGCCGCGCTGCGCATCGGGCCAGCTGTGCGGCGTACCCTCCATCCGCATCAGGTCGAAATTGGTGCGCGTGGCGAGATGGAAGGGCAGCACGGTCCGCGCGCCGCCCGGTGCGGTCCGGTCGCGCTGATACCAGACCGGTGCCGCCTCGCCCTCAGACGATGCGGGCACGGGGATCGGCAACCGGTCGGCAAAGCCGCGGACGCCGCGCAACGTGCCGAAATAATGATCGAAGCCGCGATTTTCCTGCATCAGGATGACGACATGCTCGACATCCATGATCGAGCCCGTCTTCACCTCGGGCGCGATCGCCGCGGCGCGCGCGATCGCCGCGGGAAACGCGGACAGCGCGGCACCGGTGGCGCCTGCACCGAGCAGTGTACGACGGGAGACATCGGTCATCGGGGCAACCCACAGGAGGAGCGCATGGTCCGCAAACGCCCGCGGACCATGCCCGGTTCAGATCAGACGTCGAGCGACAGCGGCGACGGCGTGTCCATCCAGGATCGCTAAAGCCGACAGGTTGCACGAGCGTGACATGCGATCGTCGACGATGTCCGTAACAGGTCCTCTGCTGGTCAGCGGCCGAAGCCATCGCGGCCCTGTCCGCGCCGACGTCTGCGCGCGGCATGGACGGCGTCGACCGTGTGGCTGTGCCCGCGGCGTTCCGCCCGGACCATCTGCCCGACGCGTTTGCCGTGGATCATCAGCGGCAACCCGAGCAGCGCGAGCGGGAAGAAGAGGAGCATCAACGGTGATCCGTCGACCGCCATGCACAGCGCACAGGAGACGGCCATCAGCGCGAAGCCGCCCGCTTTCCATTGCAGGTCGCGCCGCGTCATGCCGCCTCACTCCGCACGCGCGTTGCGACGGGATCGGCGATCACGAGCGTGCCGGCGGCCGCCAGCAGCCGCGCGATGCCGCCGTCCTGGTCGTGGCACAGCACGATGTCGGCGGGGAAATCGGCTTCGCGGGCGAGCACCTGCGCCAGACCGCCACCTTCGAAGTCGAGCCCGATCGCGGGATCGTGCAGCCGCGCTGCAGCGGCGCGGGCGCGGCCGATCAGCGCCGGCGCATCGTCGACGCCCTGCCCCTCGATCGCGGTGAAGCCGAGCGCGCGGGCGTAACGCACGGTCTCGATCAGCAGCGTCCCGCATGCACAGTCGGCATCGACGATCCGGACCGCGTGGCGATGCCGTTCGCGCAGATCGGCGAGCGCCGCCGCGATATGTGGCCAGCGCGGATCGCGCGTCGCGCGGCGTGCCCAGGCTCGGGTCATGGTGGCGGGCATGTCCGCCTTCGCTTCAGCCGTGGCGCCGAGTGCCGGGGTCACACGCCCGTGGCCCGCCTTGTTCTGGCCGAGAGGAATGACGCGCCCGCGTGCGCGGGGCTCCGGCGTGGGTTCAGACGACATGTTCGCGTTTTTGCCTGTGTGATCGGGCGTCCAGGCGCCCGCAAACCCGAATTACGAACCGCGGCATAGGGATTCGAGAGCAATTCCCCGAAACCCCATAGTGGCGCCATAGTGGCCGCAACGGCTCGTCGCATTTCAGTGCGTGGTCGCTGGCGTGGCGCGGACGCGGGGCCGCCAGCGCTCGCTGACCGCGATACCGTCGAACAGGTGATGCCCGAGTAGCACCATGACACTGCCCGCGCTCGCCCCCAGAAAGCCGATCGCGGCGAGCGCGAAGGCCAACGCACCCGCGGCGTGAGGGGAAAGCGCGAGGGCGGACAGCCGCCACACGGCGATGTACGCCATTGCGCAGAGGAGAAGTCCCACCGCGCGCAGACCAAGATCCGCGCGCCGCGAACGATGCCACGCTGCCATGCCACTCTCCTTGTCGTGGCCCTCCAGCTATCGGCCGCGGCATAGCAATTCGAGAGCGATCCCGGCCTTTTGCGTAGCGGGGGCATAGGGTTGGGCAGTTTTCTCGCATGCGGCGGCCGCCGCGGGGGCCCCGGAAGGGGGTGTCTGCCCGCGCGGTTTGTGCGTAAACCCCCGGCATGAACCGACCCGAAATCCTGATCCCCGCCCCCATGCTGCCGAGCGTCCTCGACGCGCTGGGCGAGCGGTTCGTCGTGCACCGGCTATGGGAGCAGGAAGACCCCGACGCGTTCCTCGCGACGGTGGCGCCGCGCGTCCGCGGGCTTGCGGCGAGTTCGCTCGCGGGGCGGATCGACGCGTCGTGGTACGACCGGCTGCCCGCGCTCGAAATCGTCGCCAATTTCGGCGTGGGCTATGACGGGATCGACGCGGATGCCGCGGCGGCGCGCGGCATCGTCGTGACCAATACGCCCGGTGTGCTGGACGAGGAGGTCGCCGATCTGACCATCGGGCTGCTGCTGGCGACGCTGCGCGGGATCCCGCAGGCCGATCGCCATGTCCGCGACGGTGCCTGGGCGGAACAGTCGTTTCCGCTGTCGCCGAGCCTGCGCGGACGGCGGATCGGGATTCTGGGGCTCGGCGCGATCGGCAAGGCGGTGGCGCGGCGGCTCGAGGCGTTCGACGTGCCGATCGCCTATCATGGCCGGTCGCGGCAGGCGGATATCGGCTATGACTATCACGACACGCCGGTCGCGCTGGCCGCGGCGTGCGACGTGCTGATCACGATCGTGCCCGGCGGTCAGGGGACGCAGCATCTGGTCGACGCCGCGGTGCTCGAGGCGCTGGGCGCGCAGGGCGTGTTCATCAACGTCGCTCGCGGCAGCGTCGTCGATCAGGACGCGCTGATCGCGGCGTTGCCGCAGGGCACGATCCTGGCCGCCGGGCTCGACGTCTATGAGGACGAGCCCAATGTCCCGGCCAGCCTGCGCGCGCTGCCCAACACGGTGCTGCTGCCGCATATCGGCTCGGCGTCGAAGCGGACGCGCGCGGCGATGGGCGGGCTGGTCGTCGACAATCTGCGCGCGTGGTTCGAGACCGGCCGCGCGCTTACCCCCGTCGCGGAAACGCCCAACCCCGGCTGAGCCCGGTCACCGCCGCACGTCGGCGGGCGCGCCGGTGAAGTCGGCGAGATCGGTCAGCGTCGTCCGGCTGTGATCGCCCGCGGTGCCGTGCTTGAGCGCGGCGAGCGCGAGGCCGCGTCGCGCCGCCGCCTCGCACCCGTCGTCGAGACAGGAGAGCACGCCCGCGGCGAACGCGTCGCCGGTGCCGATCCGGTCGACGATCTGCGTGACGAGGATCGTCTCGGTCTCGAACGCGTCGTCGCGGCGATCGACGCGCGCGGACAAGGCGTGCGTATCGGCATCGATCACGCGGCGTGCGGTCGAGGCGATGCAGGCGAGCGTCGGAAACCGCGCGAACGCGGCCTCGCACGCGCGACGCCGCGCGTCCGGCGTGTCGCCGGCATGGTCCTCGCCGAGCAGCAGCGAAATGTCGCGGTGACTGCCGAACAGCAGGTCCGCACCATCGACGTGATCGACCAGCACGCCTTGCGGATTGGCGCACCAGCGCGCCCACATGCTCGCGCGGAAATTGCCGTCGAACGAGACCCTGACCCCCGCCGCCCGCGCCGCCGCGATCGCATCGAGCGACAGCTGCGCGGCACCCGGACCGATGGCGGGAATGATCCCCGACAGATGCAGCCAGCCGACGCCGTCCAGCATCGCGGGCCAGTCATAGGCGCTCGACGGGGTCGCGGCGAAGCTGCTGTCGAGGCGGTCGTAGACGATCTGCGCGCCGCGCGACCCGCTCGGCGGCGACAGGAAATACAGGCCGAGCCGGCCGTCCGCGCGCACCACCCGCGAGACGTCGACGCCCGCAGCGCGGACCGAGTCGAGCGCCGCATTGCCGATCAGGCCGTGCGGCAGCGTCGTGACGACCGCGGCGGGCACGTCGATCCGCGCGAGCGCGACCGCGACGTTCGCCTCCGCGCCGCCGAAATGCGCGTCGAGCCGGGCGTCCTGGAACAGATGCCCGCGGTCGGGCGCGGCGAGCCGCAACAGCATCTCGCCGAAACACACTATCGTACCGGTCATGCGACGGGCTCTCCGATGGCGCCGCGCAGCGCGGCCTCTGGCCCCTGCGCCTGCCACGTTACCACCGCATCGCCCAGCGCCGCGTGGTCGAAATCGGCGGGGAATATGCCGAGTTCGCCGACGAACCGCGCGACGACCTGCCGCGCGTCGCCCGCGGCGTCCGCCCAGATCGCGGCGTAGCGATTCCGCAGCGGATCATCGGCGATCGCTGGCGCATCGGCGGTATAGGCGATCCACGCGGCGATGCTGAGCCGATGCTTCGGGCTGTCGAGCCCCTGCGCCTGCCGCTCCGCGACGGTCGCGATCCAGCGTTGCGGGAGCTTCTGCGATCCGTCCATCGCGATCTGGTCGAGACGGTGGTGCAGATCGGCATTGCCGAAGCGGTCGAGGATCGCGTCGATATACGCCGCGGGATGGAGCCCCGCCGCCGCGGTCAGGCTCGGCACCGCCTCCTCCTGCATCTGCGCGATCACGAACGCGCGCAGCGCCGGGTCGGCGATCGCCTCATGGACGAAGGCGTGACCCCGTTGCAGCCCGACATAGGCGAGCGTCGAATGACTCGCGTTCAACAGCCGCAGCTTGGCGAGTTCGAACGGCGCGACGTCGTCGACGATCTGCGCCCCCGCCGCCTCCCAGCGCGGGCGCGGGCCGGCAAAGCGGTCTTCGATCACCCATTGCCGGAACGGTTCGGTGACCAGCGCGGCGGCGTCGTCGACCCCGATCGCGGTCGCGACGCCCGCACGGTCGGCCTCGGTCGAGGCGGGCACGATCCGGTCGACCATCGTGTCGGGCGCGGTCACGTGCGCGCGCACCCAGCCGGCCAGATCCGAATCGCGGCGCTCGACGAACGCGAGCAGCAGGCGCATCAGCAGCGCGCCATTGCCCGACAGATTGTCGCACGACACGAGCGTCAGTCCCCCTGCCCCCGCGCCGCGCCGCCGATCGAGCGCCGCCGCCAGAAAGCCGAAGATCGTCCGCGGCACGCCGCCGCTCAAATCGTGCGCGATCGCCGGATCGTCGACGAGTAGCGCACCGGTCGCCGGATGCCGGTAATAGCCCTTTTCGGTGACGGTCAGCGTCACGACCCAGGTCTCAGGGTCGGCGAGCGCGGCGATCACCGCGTCGGGATCCTCCGCGGCGACCAGCAGCGTGTCGATCACGTCGATCAGCCGGGTCGCGCTGGCGCCGTTCGACCGTTCGGTCACGGTGTACAGCCCGTCCTGCGGCGCGAGCGTATCGCGCACCTGCGGCGAGCGCAGCGACACGCCGGTGATCCGCCACCCTACGTCCGGCGTCGACGCATCCTGCGTATAGACCGCCTGATGCGCGCGGTGGAACGCGCCGATCCCGAGATGGACGATCCGCCCGACGGTCGCGGCGGAGGATGCCGGCTGCGTCACGTCGGCGGCGAGCGCGGATCGCGTGGCCCTGGACAGCCTCACAGCCGGTATGCCTTGCGGACCAGATCGCTCGTCAGTTCGCGTGCGAGCTCGGCTGCCTCCCAATCCTCCAGCCGGTGCTCGGCGACCAGCCGCGCGAGATAGCCGCAGTCGATCCGGCGCGCGACGTCGTGCCGCGCCGGGATCGACAGGAAGGCGCGGGTATCGTCGTTGAAGCCGACGGTGTTGTAGAAGCCCGCGGTCTCGGTGGTCATCTCGCGGAACCGCCACATCCCCTCCGGACTGTCGTGGAACCACCAGGCGGGGCCGAGCTTCAGGCACGGATAATGCCCCGCCAGCGGTGCCAGCTCGCGCGTGTAGACCGTCTCGTCGAGCGTGAAGAGGATGATCGACAACGCGGTCGAGGTCCCGAACCGGTCGAGCAGCGGCTTGAGCGCGTGGACATAGTCGGTGCGTCCGGGAATGTCCGCGCCCTTGTCGCGGCCATGGCTGGCGAACAGCCCGGCATTGTGGTTGCGCACCGAGCCCGGATGGATCTGCATGACCATGCCGTCCTCGACGCTCATCGCCGCCATCTCGGTCAGCATCTGCGCGCGGAATAGCTCGGCGTCGGCCGCGGTCCAGTCGTCACCGGTGATGCGCGCGAACAGCGCCTCGCATTCGGGGGTCGACAGGTTCGCGGTCGCTGCGGTCGGATGGCCGTGATCGGTCGCGGTGGCGCCCGCCGCGCGGAAATCGGCGCGGCGCTTGCGGTGCGCGGCGAGATAGCCCTGCCAGCCATAGACGTCCTCGCCGGTCAGTTCGCCGAAGCGGCGCAGCGCGCCGGCGAATTGCTCGTGCTCGACATCGATCACGCCGTCGGGGCGATAGGTGGTGACGACACGGCCGTTCCAGCCGCTCTCGCGGATCCGGTGATGCGCGTCGAGGCTGTCGTGCGCGCCTTCGGTCGTGGCGAGGAAATCGATCCGGAACCGGTCGAACAGCGCGCGCGGGCGGAACGCCGCGGTCGCGAGCTTTTCACCGATCGTGTCGAAATACAGGTCCGCAGTCGCCGGCTCGAACGCGACGTCGAACCCGAACACCTCGGCGAAGACATGGTCGAGCCACATCCGCGACGGCGTGCCGCGGAACAGCGCATAATGGTCGGCGAGCAGCCGCCACGCCGCGCGCGGATCGGTGCTCCGCGTGCCATCGCGGCGCGCGATCGTCAGCGCGTCCAGATCGACGCCCTGGCTGTAGAGCATGCGGAACAGATAATGGTCGGGCGCGAGCAGCAGCGACGTCGCGTCGGTCCAGTTGGCATTGTCGGCGAACCAGGTCGGATCGGTATGACCGTGCGGGCTGACGATCGGCAGGTCGGCGATCTCCGCATAGAGCGTGCGGGCGATCGCGCGGGTCGTCGGATCGGCGGGAAACAGCCGGTCGGGATGAAGCTCGAGAGGACGGGTCATGCAAGGGCTCCTGCCGCAAAGGCGATACCGCGTTCAAGTCCGCGCAGTTCGGCGAGCCCGCGCATCCGCCCGAGCAGCGAATAGCCCGGATTGGTCGTGCGCGTCAGGTCGTCGAGCATCTGATGCCCGTGATCGGGGCGCATCGGGATGCTGCGGCCTTCGCGGACCGACAGCCGGTGGACCGCCGCCATCACCGCGGCCATGCCGGCATCGCCCTCCAGATGATCGGCTTCGTGGAACGCGCCATCGGCCTCGCGCTGGACCGAACGCAGGTGCAGGAAGCCAATCCGCGAGCCGAGCCGGTCGACCATGCCGGGCAGGTCGTTGTCGGCGCGCACGCCGAACGACCCGGTGCACAGGCACAGCCCGTTCGAGACGTTGGGCACGCGGGTGAACAGGTCGGTCACGTCGGCCTCGGTGCTGACGACGCGCGGCAGGCCGAAGATCGGAAAGGGCGGATCGTCGGGATGGACGACCAGCGCGATGCCGAGCTCGTCGGCGAGCGGGCACACCGCCTCGAGAAACGCGACATGGTTGTCGCGCAGCCGCGCCGCGTCGATCGCGTCATAGCGGCCGATCGCCTCGAGGAACGCCGCCGAGGTGAAGCCCTCCTCGCTGCCCGGCAGGCCCGCGAGGATCGTCCGTTCGAGATCCGCGCGCGCCGCTGTGTCCATGCAGGCAAAGCGCGCCGCCGCCGCGTCACGGACCGCCGGCGCATAGCTCTGCTCGGCCCCCGGCCGCTGCAGCATGAACAGGTCATAGGCGGCCACCACGATCGCCTCATACCGCAGCGCGCGCGATCCGTCGGGCAGTTCCCAGGCGAGATCGGTCCGCGTCCAGTCGAGCAACGGCATGAAGTTATAGGTGACGACGCGAATGCCGCACGCCGCGAGATTGCGCAGGCTCTCGCGGTACGCCTCGATCAGCCGGTCCCATCCGCCCGAGCGGGTCTTGATGCCCTCGTCCACCGGCAGGCTTTCGACCACCGTCCAGTCGAGCCCGGCGTCGCGCACCATCTGCTTGCGCGCGGCGATCGCCTCGCGCGTCCAGACCTCGCCGTTCGGGACCTCGTGCAGCGCGGTCACCACCTCGGTCGCGCCGGATTGCCGGATGCTGTCCAGCCGCACCGGATCGTTCGGCCCGAACCAGCGCATCGTCTGCGTCATCAACACACTCGTCATCCTCTTAAACCCTCAACCCCGTGCGCGGCGTAGCGCGCAGCAAACTCCACAAGACGACCGCCGCGAGCAGATCGAGCGCCGCCAACGCGGCGAACAGCGGGTCATATCCCCACGCATCCGCGCTCTGCCCGATCAGCAGCGTGAACAGCATCCCGCCGACCCAGGCCGACGTCCCCGCCATTCCGGTCGCGGTGCCGACCGTCCGGCTGTCGAACATGTCCGAACACAGCGTCACCAGCGCGCCGCTCAGCATCTGGTGCGCGAAGCCGCCGATGCAGAACAGGATGATCGCGACGCCCGGCGAGTGCGCAAGACCGATGCACGCCGGCCCGATCATGCACATCGCGCCGATCGTCATCGTGATCTTGCGCGACGCGACCAGCGGCACGCCGCGCTTCATCAGCCAGCTCGGCAACACGCCCGCGGCCAGGCTGCCGAAATCGGCGGCGAGGAACGGCATCCACGCCCATAAGGCGATACTCTTCAGATCGAGCTTCCATACCGACACGAGATAGAGCGGGATGAAGAAGTTGAACGTCTGCCACGCCGGTTCGGCCAGGAATTTCGGGACCGCGATCCCCCAGAAGCTGCGGCTGCGCAACAGGTCGCCGCGCGTCGCGGGCTTGGCGGTGACGTCCTCGCCGCGGGTCTCGATGATCGCGGCGCGCTCGTCCTCGCTCAGCGCGGGATGGTCGGCGGGGCTGCGATAGCCCCAATACCACAGGAACGCCCAGACGAGGCTAAGCCCGCCGGTGACGATGAACGCCGCCTGCCAGTTCCAGGCGAGGATACAGAAGGCGACGAGCGGCGGCGCGATCATGTTGCCGACGCTGGTGCCCATCTGGAACACGCTGGTCGCCAGCGACCGCTCACGCGGGGGGAACCATTCGGACACCGTCTTGGCGCCCGCGGGGATCGCCGCCGCCTCGCTCGCGCCGAGCAGCGCGCGGAACAGCGCGAGGCTCGGCCAGCCGGTCGCCAGCGCATGCGCCATGTTGGCGAGCGCCCAGCCGACCGCGAACAGGAAGAAGCCGAGCCGCGTGCCGAGCAGGTCGAGCACACTGCCGGCGACGGTCTGCATCACCGTGTAGCTGGCCTGGAACGCCAGCACGACCCAGCTGTAATCCTCGGTCGACATGCCGAATTCGGTCTTCAGCTGCGGTGCGGCCACCGACAGGGTCGAGCGCGCGAGATAGTTGAGGATCGTCCCCAGCGTCACCAGCGCGATGAGCCGCCAGCGCAGCGGCACGCTGCGCCAGCCGCGCCGCGGGGTGCCCGGCGCGCTCATCGCGTGATCTCGATACCGGACACGATCGCGTCGCCCTTGATCGGCACGAATTTCAGGTCGAGCATCCCGTCGGTGACGCCCAAGACGATCCGCCGCGTGACGCGCGTGAGCGGCGCGCCCGCGACCGCGGCGATGTCCAGCGCGGCGATCGCGCGCTTGCCGTTGGCGACGACGTCGAACTGTCGGGCGCCCGCCGCGAGCGCGGGTTCGACGAAGCTCAGCTCGACCGTGTAGCGCCCGTTGGCTAGCGGTACGCGGTAGCCGAACCGGCCTTCGCGGTAGGTTTCCGCGACGGCACCTTCGGGTGTCCCCGCGACAACCTTCTTCTCGGGGCGCGGACCATAGCCCGAATAGGCGTTGATATCGCCGAAACTGCCGCCGTCGAAGAACGCGTCCGAGCCATAACGCTTGCCCGCGATTTCCGGTGCGACCAGCGCGCCGCTGTCGATCCGGACTGACCGCGCAGCCTCCGGCGCCACCCGCCATTCGATCGCGTCGTCGACCGCGCCGGTCGGGAAGACGCCGCGCGCGACGACGCGGTTCGCCCCCGCCGCCAGCGCGACGTTCGACCAGGCGCAGACCATCTGCGGACAGGCGCTCAGCGTGCCGACAACGCGGTCGTTGACGAGCAGGTCGGTCCGCGGCGCGTTGCTGTACACGCGGACGTCGGCGGCCGGATAGGCGCGGTCGACATAGCGCCGCCCGGCGACGTGCACCGTCGGCGTCGCGGTCCAGTTCGCCTTGTAGAAATAATAGGCGTCCTTGCGGATCTTCCGGTCGTAGGTGACCAGCCCCTTGGTATTGATGTCGATCGCATCGCCCTCGCGCCGGACGGTCGTCGCGAAGTCGAACGAATTCCACAGCCATGTCCCCCAGAGATAGGGTTTGGCGGACAGCGTCGCCCAGGCGGTTTCGTGGATGTAGCTCTCATATTCCTCGGGCTGGTTGCGGCCGCGCTGGTCGACCTTGCCGCCGAGCGGGTTGTCGGTGTGGATCGTCGTCGCGCCGCCCGCGCCATATTCGGTCACCGACACGGGCTGGTTCGGGCGCAGCGCGCGGAGCGAGTCGAGATGCTTGCCGAGATCGCCGGGCTGTCCGTAATACCAGCCGAAATAGCGGTTGGCCCCGCCGAGATCGGCGGCCTCCGCGGTGATCGGAATGTCCGCGGAGCCGAGCAGCCGGCCTTCGCAACAGGTTGCCAGCGCGGTCGCGCGAGACGGATCCTCGCTTTTAGCCAGCGCGTTCAGTTCGCGCAGCAGCGGCAGCGGATCGGGCGCAGGCGTATCCTTGCTGGTGGTGATGAACGCCGGCAGCGACTTGCCGAAATCGACCTCGTTCGCGATCCCCCAGTTGAACACCGACGCGTGGTTGCCGTTCTGCCGGATCAGCTCGCGCAGCTGCTGGCGCGCATCGTCGCGCAGCCCGGCGCTCGCGACCGCATCGTCGCCCCAGGTCCAGCGCGACACGAGCGGGATCTCGTCCCACAGCACCATGCCGTACCGGTCGGCGAGGTCGTGGATCATCTGGCCGTGCTGGTAATGGGTGAGCCGGATGCTGTTCACGCCCATTTCGCACATGATCGCGAAATCCTGCTCGATATCCGCAGGCGCGGTCGCCCAGCCCTTGCCCTCGCGATCCTGGTGATAGCCGACGCCCTGGAGCCGCAGCGGCTTGCCGTTGAGCATGAAGCCGCGGGCCGGGTCGGCGCGCATCTCGCGGATGCCGAACGCCTGCTCGACCCGGTCGAGCACCGCGCCGGACGGCGTCGCGATCTCGACCACCAGACGGTGCAGATACGGATCGGCGACGCCGTTCCACAGGTGCGGCGTCGCGACCGACAGCGTCTCCACGCTTTCGGACGCGCTGTCGACACGCAGGGGGATGCGGCGGGTCGCGGTCGCGACCGTCTTGCCGCCCGCGTCGATCAGCCTGACCACCGCGTTGACCGCCTGGGTCTTCGTGCCGTCGTTCCGGATCCGCACGCGGACGTCGACCTTCGCCATCGCCGCGTCGATCGACCTCGTCGTCGCGAAGATCCCGCTGCCGCCGGCATCAAGCATGTCGACATGGACCGCGTTCGTGACGATCAGGCTGACCGGCCGATACAGCCCGCCATGCACGAAGAAATCGCCCGCGAGCGGCAGGATGTCGGCGGTCGAGGACCCTTGCGCCGGTTGCGTATTGTCGACCTTGACCAGCAGCGTGTTCGCCTGCCCGGCGCGGAGCGCGCGCGTGGCATCGAGCCGGAAGCGTGAAAACCCGCCCTTGTGCCCGCCGATCCGCTGGCCGTTGAGCCAGACCTCGGCGGTGCGGCTCGCCGCATCGAACTGGAGCCACGCGCGCTGACCTGCGTCCATCGCCGGCGGCGTGAACGTCATGCGGTACCAGCCGACGCCCTGATATTTGTCGACCGATTCGGCATTGTTCAGATGGGTCTGGGGGTCGGGCATGTAATAGCCGACGCGGTTCCAGGTGTGCGGTACGCTGACCCGCTCCCAGGTTCCGGCGGCCTGCGCGGCCTGCGCCGGATCGACGTCGCCGCCGCGCTGGAACTCCCAGCCCTGCGCCAGGGGGACGACCGATCGCTCGCTCTGTGCGGGAGCGGGCGCGGCCATGACGGCGATGACGGCCGCCGCGACATATCTGGTCTGCATAACCCTCTCCCTGATCTTTTTTTGGCAGCTTAATTCCTGACAATTGGCCTGACCAGTTAATTTTTGGGTTTGGCTTGGATTTTGGACGGTTTTTGGAAGAGCGAGTCACGTGGTGCCACGTCTCTGACGCCCCCGGCCCTCCGCGTGTCAGGACAATAAGGCTGTCGCGGCTTGGCATGTGATCGGGTTTGCCGCTGTCCGGTAAGGCAGGTCGCGCGTCCAGCATCAGCCCGCGCGCGGGCCTCTTTTTTGATTCAAATCAAGAACAGAGATCAACGTTAAGAGAAAGGTAACGGAATCGGGGTATATTTTAGTTGTATTCGAAGGACTAAGCCACCGCGGCCGTTCGTTTTATACAACGATCGACCTTCTTTTCATCAAGACCTTCGCCACCGACATTGCCGCATTCAGCGGCTCTTCCGACGCCTTGCTACTACGACTCCCGCTGCTGCGGATGGGAGGTTCGTAGCGTCCATCCGCGGTGACTTTCGAGGTATATCCAATGACGTCGATCCTTCGGGCAGCCGCGTGTGCGGCGGTGAGTATGGCTGCGCTCGTGGCAGGCGGCGGGGCCGCGCAGGCACAGGTACCGGTCGGCGCCGGTGGCCAGCTGCAGCAGATCCCGCCCGTGCCGCTGACCGATACGCCCGATCCCGAGCTCGGCCTGACTCGCAAGACGCCGGTCGCGATCCCGGCCGCGGGCGGACCCTCGGCGCGCGTGGATGCGATCCGCGTCACCGGCGCGACGCTGTTCCCCGAAGCGACGCTGGTCGCCGCGACGGGGTTCGCGCCCGGTGCGACGCTCGATCTCGCGGGTCTGAAGACGCTCGCGGCGCGGATCACCGACTATTATACCAGCCGCGGCTATTTCGTCGCGCAGGCCTATCTGCCCGCGCAGGACGTGCAGAGCGGGACGGTGACGATCGCGGTCGTCGAGGGTCGCCTCGGCGCGGTCGGGCTGCGCAACGAATCCCGCCTCGCGGACAGCGTCGCGAACGGCATGCTCGACGGGCTCGAGGTCGGTGATGCGGTCGCGGTCGCGCCGATCGAACGCCGGCTGCTGATGCTGTCCGACCTGCCCGGCGTGCGCGTGCGTTCGACGCTGAGCCCCGGCACCGCGGTCGGCACGTCGGACCTGCTGGTCGACATCACCCCGGGCCGCAGCATCACGGGCAGCGTCGAGGCCGACAATGCGGGCAATCGCTATACCGGCGCTTACCGCGTCGGCGGGTCGGTCAACTGGAACAACCCGACCGGCTCGGGCGACGTGCTCGGCTTTCGCGCGCTGACGTCCTTCTCGGGGCTTGCTTATGGCCGCGCCTCCTATCAGGCGCCGATCGGCAAGGTGACGCTTGGCGTCGCCTATGCGCATCTCGACTATGAACTCGGCAAGGAATTCGACAGCCTCGACGGCAGCGGCAATGCCGAGATCGCCAGCGTCTATGCCAGCTACCCTCTGATCCGGTCGCGCGACAGCAACCTGTACGTGACGGTGGCGGGCGATGCGAAATGGTTCGACGACCGGTTCGGGATCGTCGACACGGTCACCTATCGCCGCGCGCAGGTCGTCACCGGCGGCCTCAGCGGTGACTCGCACGACACGCTGCTTGGCGGCGGCTGGAACGCCTATTCGCTGAGCGTCTCGGTCGGCACGCTCGACATTCGCGGTGCCTATGAGCGGTCGGTCGACGCACTGACCGCGCGCACCGATGGGCGCTACGGCAAGATGCAGTTCAGCCTGGCGCGGCTGCAGACGATCAGCGGGCCGGTCTCAGTGTTCGGCTCGGTCCGCGGGCAGGTCGCGTTCAACAATCTCGACATCTCCGAGAAGATGGAACTGGGCGGCGCCTACGCGGTGCGCGCCTATCCCGAGGGCGAGGCCTATGGCGACCAGGGCTATGTCGCGACCGCCGAGGCGCGGCTCGCGCTGCCGCGGGTCATCCCGGGCGCGCTGCAGCTGTTCGCCTTCGTCGATGTCGGCGAGGTCGATTATGTGAAGCGGCGCTATTTCGACGGATCGAACCATGCGGTCCGCAGCGCCTATGGCGCGGGCGCGACCTGGACTGCGCCGTACGACATCGTGCTGCGCGCCACCTATGCGCGCAAGCTGGGCAGCGCCGATGCGACCGCCGCCCCCGACCGGTCCGGCCGCGCCTGGTTCCAGATCGCCAAGAGCTTCTGACGCCCGCGCGCGCCCCAGCGACCAGCACCGACATTTCGCGGCCATCCGCCGCAACCCGAGGATACCGCCCATGACCCCGATCCCCGCATCGATCCGCCATCGCCCTACTGCCCCCTCCACCGCCCCGACGCGTCAGCGCCGCGGCGGGCTGTTCGGCACGACCGGACTCGCGCGGTTCGCGTGGCTGATCGGCATCAGCCTTGCCGGCACGGTCGCCGCGCGCCCCGCCACGGCGCAGACGCTGCCGACCGGGGGCGAGGTGGCCGCGGGCCAGGCGAGCATCGCGACGCGCGGGCCGGCGATGACGGTCACCCAGACCAGCGATCGCGCGGTGCTGAACTGGCAGTCCTTCTCGATCGGCAAGGACGCGAGCGTGACCTTCGACCAGCCGGGCACGAGCTCGGTCGCGCTCAACCGCGTGGTCGGGTCGGATCCATCGTCGATCCTCGGCAGCCTCTCGTCCAACGGCAAGGTCTTCCTGGTCAACGGCAACGGCATCGTGTTCGGCAAGACCGCCAGCGTGAACGTCGGCGGGCTGGTCGCATCGACGCTGAACATCAGCGATGCGGATTTCATGGCCGGCCAGTCGCGCTTTGCCGGGACCAGCACCGCGGGCGTCCAGAATGACGGCACGATCACTGCCAAGGGCGGCTATGTCGCGCTGCTCGGCGCCCAGGTCGGCAACAGCGGCGTGATCCGCGCCAATTTCGGCACGGTCGTGCTGGCGGCAGGCGAGGCGATCACGCTCGACGTCGCGGGCGACGGGCTGCTCAACGTCGCGGTCGACAAGGGCGCGGTGGGCGCGCTGGTCCGCAATGGCGGGCTGATCCGCGCGGATGGCGGCAAGGTCGTGATGACCGCGCAGGGCGCAGGCGACCTGCTCCACACCGCGGTCAACAACAGCGGCATCATCGAGGCGCGGACGCTGCAGAACCGCAGCGGCACCATCCTGCTGCTCGGCGACATGCAGACCGGCACCACCAATCTCAGCGGCACGCTCGATGCGAGCGCACCGGTCGGCGGCAATGGCGGCTTCATCGAAACGTCGGCGGCGACCGTCAACATCGCCGATGGGGCCAAGGTCTCGACGCTGGCGCGGACCGGCACGACCGGCACCTGGCTGATCGATCCGCAGGATTATGTGATCGGCGCAGGCGGCAACATCTCCGGCTCGACGCTGTCGGCGCAGCTCGTGACGACCAGCATCACGATCAGCACGCTGCCCGCGGCGGGCGACACGACGACGGGCAATGGCGACATCTTCGTCAACGACGCGGTCGCGTGGACCGCGTCGGGCGTGCCGACGACGCTGACGTTGAACGCGTTTCGCGACGTGGTCATCAACGCGCCGATCAGCGCGACCAACGGCAACATCGTCGCCTGCTGCGGCCGCGACGTGAACGTCAACGCCGACCTGACGACGGTCAATGGCAGCATCCTGCTCAACGCCGGGCGCAACGTGAACGTCTATCATGCGATCACGACGACCGACGGCAACATCGCGCTGTGCGCGGGGCATGACGTGATGATCGACGCCGCCGTCACGCTGACGCGCGGCACGACGATCCCGGCGCAGAGCCTGGGCCTGCCGGTCGGGCTGACGCTGATCGCAGGCGCGGACGGCACCGGGCCGGGCGTCAATGGCGGCACGATCGTGTTTTCCGCGCTGTCGCCGCCGACGACGGTGACCGCGGCGCCGGTGTCGATCAACTACAATCCTATTTCGTATACCACGCCGACCGACTTCTCGAGCGAGTTCGTGCTGACCGAGGGTGCGGCGATCGCGCAGCGGATGCTGGTCTTCCCGTCCGCGCAGAAGGTCGCGGACGGCACCAATGCGGCGGTGCTGAGCGGCTTCAACGCCTCGGACACGTCGGGTCTGCCGAGCGGCGTCGCCCTGGTCGCGGGGACGGACGCAACGGCGACGTTCGACAGCGCGGACGCCGGGGCGGGCATCGGCGTGAGCTATAGCGGCTATACGCTGACCGGCGCGAATGCGGACCAATATGCGCTGGCGGGATCCTGCTGCACCGCGGGCTTCCGGACCACCGGGACGATCACCGCAGCACCGGCGCCCGCGCCGGCGCCTGCACCGGCCCCAGCCCCTGCCCCGGCACCGTCGCCGGCCCCGTCGCCTTCGCCGGCCCCGTCGCCTGTGCCTTCACCGTCGCCAGCACCGGCCCCGTCGCCGGCCCCAGCGCCCGCACCGTCGCCATCGCCTGCGCCTGCGCCGGCGCCGTCGCCTGCCCCCTCGCCAGCGCCTTCGCCAGCCCCGTCGCCAGCACCCGCACCCGCGCCGTCGCCAGCACCCTCGCCTTCGCCAACGCCGATATTGACGCCGACGCCGACACCGACGCCGACGCCGGTGATCGTCACCGTCCTGCCGACCGCGACGCGGCCGTTCCTCGAGGTGCCACCGGCCCAGGTCCGGCGGCCGAACGTGCCGGTCGGGACGGTGGTCGATGGCGGCGTGAGCGTGCCGCCGGAGGGTCCGGGACCGTTCCCGATCCCCCCGGCCCCCGTGACGCCGGTCCCCGTGACGCCGCCGACGCAATCGTCGCTGGGGGAGCTGACGCAACCCGTGCCACGCACCCCCGTCGTCCCGGTCTATCCGCGCAAGCAGGCGCGCCACTGATATGGCAGGCTTCGGGTCGCGAGCAGCGCGGCACGGCGTGCTGGTCGCGGTCGCCCTGGCGGCTGGGGTCGCGTCCGCCGCCGGCGCGCGGCCGGTCGCGGCCAGCACACCGGCGACGGCGCGCTTCGGGACTGCCGCGGTCTCCAGCGATGCCCGCGACACGGTCGACTGGGTCATGCGGTCGCGCGACAACCAGGCGTTGCCGTTCGTCGTGATCGACAAGGTGAACGCGGTGGTCTTCGCGTTCGATGGCGCGGGGGTGCTGCGCGATACGGCACCCGCGCTGCTCGGGCTCGCCCGCGGCGACGACAGCGTGCCGGGGATCGGCCAGCGCAAGCTCGCGACCATCACGCCGGCCGAGCGGACCACGCCCGCCGGACGGTTCCAGGCGTCGATCGGCGCCGATTTCGAGCAGGATATCCTGTGGATCGACTATGCCGCTGCGCTGTCGCTCCACCGCGTCATCGCCGGCCGCCGGGTCGACGACCGCGCCGGACGATTGGCCTCGGCGACGCCGCAGGACAACCGGATCTCCTATGGCTGCGTCAACGTGCCCGCGCGATTCTATGACGGGGTGATCAAGCCGCTGTTCACGGGCACGGTCGGGATCGTCTATATCCTCCCCGAGACCCGGCCCTTACGCAGCGTGTTTGCAATGACGGCCTCAGCGCCGGACGCCGTGCCTCACTGACCCCAGGGGCGCTCGCGATACCATTTGGTCAGCACGTACTTGACCCCCTGCTCGACCGGCATGCCCTGATGCACCGACCCCGGATTGGGCGCGCCATAGTCGTCCATATTGTTCCAGATCACCAGATTGCCCGCCTTGGGGGCGATGATCACGTCCGCCGCCGGGAAATTGGTCCGCCCCCCCGCCTCCGGTTCGTTAAGGAAGGTCATCGCCGACCAGGTCCGCTGTCCGCCGACCGCGACCTGATCCTGCCAGTAGAGCTGGCCGGTATCGAAGAAGTCGTGATGCGGCTTGAACTCCTGCCCGACCGCATAACGCTGGCCCTGCAGCGCCTCGCCGAAGCGCGGTTCCAGCCCGGTCAGCGCGTCAAGCCGCGTCTCGACCGCGGTGACCGCGTCGGGCCCCGCATAGAGGTAACAGGTCTCGCTGGTCCGGTAGGCGGGACGCGGATCGTCGGCGACGACCGGCGACGGCACGCGATCGGCATCGATCAGTGCGATCAGCGTCGCGCACACGTCGAGCGGCAGGAAATCGCGGACGATGTACAGTTCGATCCCGGGTGCCGGGATCCGGACGGCGCCGGGATAGCACAGGATCTGCTCGCGGACCTGTGCCGCGGACTCCGCGCGCGCGAGCGCTTCGACCGGGCCGTCGCGTCGGTCGGTGGCGGAAGAGGGCGATGCGGCGGACGGAACGGCGACCATGGGCACTCCAGACTGTCGGGCGCGTCGGTGGCGGACCGGCGGTCCGGCCCCGTGGCCAGACCATCACATAGATCAAGCCGTACAGGCGCAAAAGCCGTTTCACCGCCGAATTCGGCCGCAATGCTCGATACTTGTCCGCGCGGAAAGCAAAATCCGGGTGCGACTTAATCGCGTGACGATCGTTGAGCCGCCATTCCCAAAGGAGACGAATGATGAGCAACGACACCGACGTGTCCGTCCTGAACGGCCTGATCAAGACGACCCTCGACAGCATGAAGGGCTATGAGGACGCGGCCAAGGACGCCGAGAGCACGCAGTATGCGACGATGTTCGCCGACTTCGCACGCGATCGTGCCCAGGTTGCGACGAACCTGCAGGCGCAGGTCCGCGCACTCGGCAGCGAGCCCGAGATGGATTCGAGCATGCTCGCCGCAGCGCATCGCACCTTCATGGACCTGAAGCAGGCGCTGACCGGCAAGGACGACAAGGCGATCATCCTCGAGGTCGAGCGTGGCGAGGACCACATCAAGGCCAAGTATGAGGACGCGATGAAGGACGGCCAGCTGTCGCCCGCGTCGCTCGACGCGGTCACCAAGGGCTATGCCTCGGTCCGTGAAGGCCATGACAAGATGAGCGCGCTCAAGCACAGCCTCACCTGATCCGAAGGGGCGACCGGTCTCGGCCGGTCGCCCTTTTTCCTGCGCGCTATCCTGCCGCCTTGCGCAGGATCCGCGACAGGTCCTCGACCGAATAGGGTTTGTGCAGCAGCTCGAACCCGTCGGTACCATCCTGCGCCAGCACGTTGCTGTAGCCCGACGTCAGCACCACCGGCAGTCCGGGATGCGACGCCCGGATCGCCTTGGCCAGATCGATGCCGTTCATGCCCGGCATCACGACATCCGAAAACACGATGTCGAAGCGCGACGCGTCCTCGCCCAGCACCGCCAGCGCCTCCTGCGCATCCGCCGCCCAGACCGTCACATAGCCGAGCTCGGCAAGCGACTGGGTCGTGAACGTGCCGACGTCCTTGTTGTCCTCGACGACAAGCACGCAGGTGCCATGGCCGTCCGCCAGCCCCTCCGGGACCGCCCCCGGCAGGTTCGCGGTGCGCTCCTCCGCGCGCGGCAGATAGAGCGTGAAGACCGTGCCGCAGCCGACTTCGCTCTCGACAATGATGTCGCCATCGGACTGTTTGGCAAAACCGAACACCTGGCTGAGCCCGAGGCCGGTGCCCTGCCCGACCCCCTTTGTCGTGAAGAACGGCTCGAAGATCCGCTCGAGCTTCTCGGGCGGGATGCCCGACCCGGTGTCGCGCATCGAGATCGCGACGAACTGCCCCTCGACCGCCGGATGCGAGCGCACCGCGGGGATCATCGTGGCGGTCCGCAGCGCGATGTCGATCCGTCCGGCGCCGTCCATCGCATCGCGGGCATTGACCGCCATGTTGACCAGGGCGGTGTCGAGCTGGCTCGGGTCGACATTGGTGAAGCAGGGCGTGTCGGGCACGTCGATCGCGATCGTGATGCGCGATCCGGTCAGCGTGCCGAGCATGTCGGCGATGCTGCCGAGACTCTGGCCGACATCGATCACCTCGGGCTGGAGCGCCTGCCGCCGCGCAAAGGCGAGCAACTGCCCGGTCAGCTTGGCGGCGCGATCGGCGGTGTCCGAGATCGCGTCGATATAACGCTCGCGCCGTTCGGGCGGGAGGTCGGGGCGTTTGAGCAGGTCGGTCGCCGACCGGATCACGGTGAGCAGGTTGTTGAAGTCGTGCGCGACACCACCGGTCAGCTGGCCCACCGCCTCCATCTTCTGCGACTGGCGCAGCGCATCCTCGGCGGTCTGCAACTCGCTCGTCCGCGCGATCACTTGCTGCTCGAGCGATGCGGCGAGCGCGGCGAGCGCCTGTTCGGTGCGACGGCGCTCGGTAGCGATGCGGGTCCGATCCGCGACCTCGCGCGCGAACGCGACCTCGTCCGCGCGCCAGTGCCGCGCCCAGCCGCTGGCGAGATACAGCATCGCCACGATCCGGCCATTTTCGGTGATCGGCATGTTGATGATCGCACGGGCCTGCACCGCCTCGAGCGCAGCACTCGTCGCGTAGGTCCGCGGGTCGGCACGCGCATCGGTCACGCAGACCTCCTCGCCGCGCTTGAGGTCGTCGATATAGGTGCCGAAGTCGCGCAGCCTGAACGTTCCCGAAAGCTGGTCGACCCCCGGCGCGGTCCAGTCGCTGTGCACCGTCACGGTCTCGGCGTCCGGATCGATCTCGCCATAGCCGGTCCGGCTGAGGTCGATCGTCCGGCCGATGATCTGGACGGCCTGGTAGGAGATGTCGTCGGGGCAGTCGGTGTCGCGGAACATGTCGCCAAGCTCGACCAGCGCCGCGCGCATCATCTCGCCGCGGCGCTGGTCGGTGATGTCGGTCGACACGCCGGCGATGCGCAGCGCCTCGCCCGTGGCGGAATAAAAGGGCTGTCCGCGCGATCCGATCCACCGCAATTCGCCGTCCTGGCGGTAGATGCGGTAGACGACCTCGTAATCGGTCCCCTCCTCGACGCAGCGCCGGACCTCGGCGACGCTCAGCGCGCGATCGTCGGGATGGATCGCGGCCAGCCGGTCGTCATAGGAAAACGGCGCGTCCGTAGGCCGGCCGAAGATCTCCTTGCAGGTATCCGATGCGGTCAGCCGCTTCGTCGCGATCTCGAGGCTCCAGGTCCCGAACCGCGCCGCCTTGAGCGTGAAGGCGAGCTCGCGCTCATGCTCCTGCTGCTGCCGCAACCGGTCGGTCAGTTCCGCCATCAGCGAGGCGTTGCTGCTCTCGAGTCCCTTAAGCCGCTCACGCTCGAGCGTCACGTCGACCTGGCTGGCGAAGAAATAGGCGAGCACGCCGTGCGTGTCGAAGACCGGCGCCATCAGCAGCCGGTTCCAGAACGTCTCACCGTCCCTGCGGTGGTTCTGGATCTCGATCTCGATCGATTCGACCCGGCGGACCGCGTCGCGGATCCGGTCGATCGTCGCGAGATCGGTTTCCGGCCCCTGGAGGAACCGGCAGTTGCGCCCGAGTATGTCCTCGCGCGGATAGCCGGTGAGCCGGCAGAACGCGTCGTTGGTGAACACGATCGGATTGTCGGGCAGGCGCGGATCGGTGATGATCATCGGCATCCGCGTCGCCCGCACCGCCGCGACGAACGGGTCGGTGCCAAGGTCCTGCCCGATCAGCTCGGCGGCGATTCGCTCGGCGTCGGCCGTCAACGGACGAGCGCCGGGGTCGGCGCGGTCGGGTGTATCGTTCAAGACCGTCTACTCGCCCTTTGCACTAAGTCGCTGATATCTAGGCTACGCGCAAAGACACCGCAACGCCGGGCTGGCGTGACGAATAATCGAGATCAATATGCGACGAAGGGCGGCCGCGTGGTGCGGCCGCCCCTCCCCTCATCAGCGCACCGAACCGCGGCGCACCATGTTGACGATCGCGAGCAGGATCACCGCACCGACCAGCGAGATCAGGATCGACTGGATGTTGAGCGCGCCGTCCATGATCGAGGCGCCACCGATGAGCGGCGTGATCAGGAAGCCTGCGAGCAACGCGCCGACGATGCCGACGACGATGTTGAGGAAAACGCCCTGCTGTGCGTCGGTCCGCATGATCATGCTGGCGACCCAGCCGATGAGTCCGCCGACGACGAGAAGGATGATGAGGTTCATGATGAGGCTCCTGTTGATACTTGTACAGGCTGCTCAACGGACCGGGTGCGGCTAACGTTCAGTTCCGCCACGCATAGTGCTTTGCGACATTGGTGCAGGGATACTAGTCCGGTTGGTAGGTCGGGTCTGACTGTGAAGGAACCGGTCGTGCGCTCCAGCGCTGAGGAGGCATGACCAGTACCCCCGGCAAGCCGCTGCACGCCCCCACCCTGCACCATCTCGAACAGCTCATGGCCGGATTGCTCGAAGGGGTGATCCTGATCGACCCGACGGGCGTGATCCTGAGCGCCAACCCCGCCGCGCTCAAGATGCACGGCGTCCGCGGCGTCGGCGACCTAGGTGCGACCGCGGACGATTATGCCGCGCGGTTCGCCCTGCGCTACCGCGACGGGCGCAAGGTGCCGCGGCGCGAATATCCGCTGCTCCGGCTGCTCGCGGGCGAGAGCTTCCCCGACCTGATCGTCGAGGTCACGCCGCGCGACGCGGACGAACCATGCTGGGTCCATCAGGTCCGTGACATCGTCATGGACGAGGATGGCGGCGAGCCCGACTGCCTCGCGCTGGTGATCAGCGACGTGTCCGAGCGGTTCGACGCGGAGGACCGGTTCGAGGCGATGTTCCATGCCAATCCCGCCCCCGCGCTGATCATCCGCATCGCCGACCAGCGTTTCGTCCTGGTCAATCAGGGGTTTCTCGACCTGTCGGGCTATGACCGCGACGCGATCATCGGCAAGACGCTGTTCGATTTCGACTTTCTTGCAGATGTCGAGCGCAAGGCGTTCGTCAAGGCGTGCGTGGCGCGCGGCGAGGTCGTGCCACAGCTCGAGGCGGAGCTGCCGCTCGCCGGCGGCGACACCACGCTGGTCATCCTGGCGGGGCAGCCGATCGAGGTCGGCAACCGCGACTGCCTGTTGTTCACCTTCGCCGACCTCGAACCGCGGCGGCGCGCGGAACATGCGCTGAAGGCGAGCGAGCGGCATTTCGCCGCGGTGTTCGAGATGGCGCCGGTGGCAATGGTCGTGACCCAGACCGACGACAATCGCATCCTGCAGGTGAACGCGGCGTTCAAGACGCTGACCGGCTATGACGATCGCGCGGTGGTCGGCCGGGTCGCCGACGATCTTCAATTGTGGAACGATGCGGGCCAGCGCGAGCAGCTGGAAACCGAGATCCGCGCGCAGGGCGGGTTCCGCGGACAGGACGTCCGCCTGCTCCACAAGAATGGCGAGGCGCTCGACTGTCTCGCCTCCGCCGAAAACATGCGGATCGACGGCGATGCCTGCGTGCTCTGGCTCTATCAGGATATTACCGCGCGGCGGCGCGGCGAGCTCGAGCTGGTCGAGGCGATCGAGGCGGTGATGAAGGACGCCAACTGGCTCGGCCGGTCGATCATGGACAAGCTGGCGACGCTGCGGAACCCGCGCCCCGGCGCCGCCTCGGACGCGCCGCTGCTCGATCTCAGCAAGCGCGAGCGCGAGGTGCTCGAGCTGATCTGCCAGGATCTCGACGATGCCGCGATCGCCGAGCGGCTCGAACTGTCACGCAACACCGTGCGCAACCATGTCGCGCGGCTTTATGCCAAGATCGGCGTCAACCGGCGCAGCGCCGCGGTGGTCTGGGCGCATGAACGCGGGGTCGGCGCCTGAGACGGCGCGCGCCGCCCCGAAGGGCGGCGCGGCCGGTGGTCAGGCGGACTGCGGAATGATGCTGATCATCGCGTCCTCGCTCGGCTCCTTGGCGGGCTTGAGCTTGAGCGCCTGATCCGCGGTCACATGCCGCGTGCGCGTCGCCGGCTCGAGCGTCACGGTCTCGCCCGTCTCGAGCGACCGCTCGACCGCTGCCAGCACGCGCATGTCGAACAGGCCCTCCTGCCCATCGGCTTCGGGATGACGGTCGTTGAGGATGCAGTCGGAGAAATACTGCGTCTCGTTGCCGAACTGCTCGACCGGATCGAAGGCGTGCGTCTTCTCCTTGCCGTCCGCGGTGCGCTCGACATAGGTGATGCTCGTCGTCGGGCCGAACATGAAGGCGGGCGCGGCGTGGATGCTAGCCTTGGTGCCGACCAGCTCGAACCCCTCGGACGAGGCGGTCGCATAGCTGACGGTGAACTGCGCGATGCGGTCGTCGGCGAACTTCAGCGTCACCGCGACGGTGTCGTGAAAGTTGAAGCCGCGACCCGGCGTCTTCGTCCCGACCGCATGCACCGCGATCGGCTCCTGCCCGAACAGGTTGCGCACCGCGTTCAGCGGATAGGTGCCCATGTCGGGGACGGGCCCGCCCCAATAGCCGTTATGCCCGCGCGAATTCTCCTCGCGGACATTCTGCATGAAGGTCGACGAGAAGGCGCGCAGGTCGCCGAACTCGCCCGCCCGCGCGCGTGTGATCATCTCGACCGTGCCGGGTTCGTGATGCAGCCGGTAGGCGATCATCAGCTTGGCGCCGCCCTTCTTCTCGGCGGCGATGATTTGCTCGGCCTCCGCGACGCTCGACGCCATCGGCTTTTCGAGCAGGACATGGATGCCCGCCTGGAGCGCGGGGACGGCATATTGCATGTGCAGGAAATTGGGCGTCGCGATATAGACCGCGTCGATCTCGCCCGAGGCCAGCAGCTCGCCATATTGCTCGTAGGAATAGGCCTTGAGCTTGTAGAGCTTGGCCAGCTTGTCCGCCTTGACCGGGTCGCCGGTGACCAGTGCGGTCATTTCCGAATTATTGGTCCGCGCGATCCCCGGCATGAACGCCTGCTGCGAAATCTGCCCGCCGCCGACGACGGCGTAGCGCACCTTCTTGGTAAGTCCGAACATGACAGTCTCCGTGGTTCAGGAAGGATGGAATGAGGCTGGCAACTCCGCGCGACGCGGTTTTGTTGCACTGCACCCTGCGCGACGAAGCTGGCGGGCGAGGTCGTTACGGACGCGCGCGGATTATATGCCTGCGGTCTTGGGCGAACCGCCAGCGCGCGCGTTATCCTGTCGGCCATTTGCGGTCAGAGGACTGATAGTGCTGAAGTTTCTAGTGGCCGAAAGCGAAACACCCGAACAGCGCGACGCCCGCCGCGAGCATGCGGGAAAGAGCTCGGGCGAGACCTATGCGGCGACGCTCGAACAGCTCAGGCCCGATGCGCAGATCACGATCGTCGCACCCGCAGACGACGACGCGCGCGTGCTCGCGGCTGCCGAGATCGGCGATTTCGACGCGGTGTTCGTCACCGGCTCGCCGCTCCACGTCTATGACGACTCGCCCGAGGTGCAGCGCCAGCTCGCCTTCATGCGTGCGGTGTTCGCCTCGGGGACGCCGTCTTTCGGTTCCTGCGCGGGACTGCAGCTCGCGGTCGCCGCAGCGGGGGGCACGGTCCGCAAGATGCCGCAGACGATGGAGGCCGGGATCGCGCGCCGGAT
The DNA here is from genome assembly GCF_000732685.2 of Sphingomonas sp. STIS6.2. Taxonomy (NCBI): domain Bacteria; kingdom Pseudomonadati; phylum Pseudomonadota; class Alphaproteobacteria; order Sphingomonadales; family Sphingomonadaceae; genus Sphingomonas; species Sphingomonas sp. STIS6.2. The sequence goes on along the minus strand of NZ_JPDP02000022.1, from coordinate 143,490 downwards.
CACGCGGACGCAGGCGGGGCGCGATCACCCGCTGCTCGCCGGCCGCACGGAGAGCTGGGACGCACCCGCGATCCACGGCGACGAGGTCGAGCGGCTGCCGGACGATGCGACATTGCTCGCGAGCAACGCGGTCACCGCGATCCAGGCGGCCGAGATCCGGCATGACGGCGGGATTTTCTGGGGCGTGCAATATCACCCCGAACTGGCCCCGCGCGAAATCGCGATCGCGCTCCGCCGCCAGGCCGGCAGCCTGATCGAGGCGGGGCTCGCCGAGCGCGAGGCCGATGTCGAACAGCGCGCGGCCCAGCTCGATGCGCTGCACGACGATCCCGACCGCCGGTCGCTGCTCTGGCTGCTCGGCGTCGGCGACGATTTCGCGCAGGAGGCGGGTCGGCGGCTCGAACTCACCAATTTCCTGACGCATCTGGTCGAGCGGGGCGACTGACCCCTGCCCTTGCATTCTCACGCCGCGCCCACATCTGCCGTAGCGTAAGCAGCGCGATCTCCGGGGGGATCGTGCGCCGAACGGGGAATGGGGCGGATGTACGATCAACTGGCCGAGAGCGTCATGCTCGAAAGCGACAATGGCGATGTGCGGGCGATCCTCGAAAAGGTCGCGGCGCTGACCGGCATGGGGTTCGTCGCGGTCGCGCGCGTCACCGATACGCGCTGGATCGCCTGCCAGGTGCTCGACCAGATCGATTTCGGCATGTCGCCGGGCGACGAGCTGCGGATCTCGACGACGATCTGCGACGACATCCGCCAGTCGGGCAAGGCCGTCGTCATCGACGACGTGTCGACGAATGATCGCTGGCTGACGCACCCCGCGCCGTCGCTTTATGGCTTCAAGAGCTATGTCTCCTTCCCGATCACGCTAGCCGACGGGTCGTTCTACGGTACGCTGTGCGCGATCGATCCGCGCCCGCGCCAGTTGAGCGGGCGCGAGACCGCCGCGGCGCTGGCGGGGTTCGCGGCGGAAGTCGGCGCGGTGCTGTCGCGGAACGTGCCCGCGGGCTGAGCGGGCCGGATCACCGAAGACCGAGCCAGTGTCGCGCCGCCGTCCAGTCGCGCAGCACCAGCCGCTCGACGACCAGCACCAGCAGCATCGACGCGCCGAACAGCGGCAAAGCCAGACCGAGCAGGATCAGCAGCGCCACGAACCCCGCCGCGACGCGCGGTCGCGGCCGCGCGGGTGGTGCGCCGAGCGTGTCGGCGGGCCGACGCCGCCACCACAGCACGACGCTGCTGACCGACACCAGCGCCAGCCCGATCGCGGTCAGCAGCCCGAGCAGCTGGTTCGCCCAGCCGAACAGCTGTCCCTCGTGCGCGGCGACGCCGTAACCGACGATCCGGTCGATCAGCCGGCGTTGCGCGAAGTCCTTGCGTGTCAGGATCGCGCCGGTCGCACCGTCGAGCGTCAGGTCGGTGCGCAGCGGCCGGTTCGCGGCATCGGACTTGGCGGTCCAGGGCTGGCCCGCGCCCGCCGGCGGCGCGATCAGGACCGGCGGCGCGAGCGCGAGCGGGCGCAGGGTCGCGATCAGCCGGTCAAGCGGCACGTCCGAGACCGCGGGATGCGCCATCGTCATCCCGCCATGTTCGGCATGCGCGCCCACCATCGCGCGGGTGCCGGCATCGGCGGCACCGCGCGCGCGAAGTTCCGCGGCCTGCCCCGCCGACCAGTCCTGCCTGACCACCCGCCCCTCGGCCACCGTCCGGATCGCCTTCAGGTAACTCCCCCAGCTCGCGGCCCAGGGCAGGCCCGATATGAGCAATGCGAGCGCGAAGACCGATACCCAGAGCCCGGTGACGCCGTGCAGGTCGCGCCAGAACCGCCGCCCGCCCGCGCGCAACCGCGGATAGATTACCCCCGCCAGCCCGCTGCCGCGCGGCCACCACAGGACCAGCCCCGACAGGATCATGACGATCGCCCAGGAAGCGGCGAGCTCGACCAGATAAGAGCCGGGCGTGCCGATCAGCAACTCACCGTGGAGCCGGAAGATGATCCGCATCAGCCGGCTGTCCTCGTCGACGCTGTGGAGGATCGCGAGCGTGTTCGGATGGACATAGACGCGCGTCTCGGTGGTGCCGGCGCCGACGATCACCTGCACCGCCTCGTCGGGCCGCTCGGGCAACTGATAGCGGTGGAGCACCGATCCCGGCACCGCGCGCACCGCCGCATCGGCCTGTCGCGCCGCCGAGGCGCGCGCGCCGTCCAGCGGGAGATGCGTATAGGGGCGATCGATCAGCGCCTCGATCTGCGGGCGGAACAGGTAGATCGAGCCGGTGACCGACAGCCACAGCACGAACGGAAGGCAGAACAGCCCGGCATAGAAATGCCAGCGCCAGATCGTCGGATAGCCCGGCCAGCCACGGCCGGGGCCGGGTCCGCCTGGAGAGGCCGGGGCGGCGGCGGGAGCGGACGCACGCATCAGAACCGCGCCTTCACGCCGGCATAGACGGTGCGCGGGACACCGGCATAGATCGACCCGGTCGCCGTCCGCAGCACCGCTTCCGGATTCTGCTGACCGGTCGTCGCGTTCAGGCTGTTCGCGATCACCGAGGCCGAGCCGACATAGGTCGTGTCGAACAGGTTCTGCACCGAGGCGAACAGCCGCAGCCGCGACCACACCCCCTCCCCCCTTGGTGGATCATAATGGAGGTTGAGATTGGCGAGCGTATAGCCCGCCACGCTCAGCAAATTGCCATTGTCGATCGCATAGCGATCGCGGTGGGTCAGCTCGACGAACCCGCCCAGCCCCGCCACCGCGCCACCCGGCTGGTCATAGCCGAACCGGACGTTGACGAAGGTCGGGATGACCCCGGGGATGCGGTTACCTGCGCGGTCGAACGTCGCCGACACCGCGCCCGACGTCAGCCGCTCGACGAATTCGGTATAGTGATGGTCGTTATAGCTGTAGCTCGCATCGATCCGCGCGCCTGGCAGCAGCGCGGGCAGCGGCGTCCAGCTGAGCCCGAGCTCGACGCCGCGGTGGACCGAGCGCGGCGCGTTGGTGGTATAGGCGAGCAAATTGACGCCCGCCGACTGGCTGACCTGTTCGTTGCGGAACCATTCGTAATAGCCCGTCACCTCGGCCTTCAGATTGGTCCCGAGCGCGACTTCGACGCCGAGGTCGATACCGGTGTTTCGCTGGGTCTTCAGCGTCACGTTGTTGCCCGGCACCCCCGCCGCGGTCACGAACAGCGCGCCGGCCTGCGGGATGCCATAGCCGGTGCCGACGCGCGCATGCAGGCGGACCGCGTCGATCGCCTGCCAGACGAGCGAGGCCTCGGGGGCGACGTTCCAGAAATGGCGCTCGGCGGGGATCACGCTCAGCACCGGGTTCGCGCCGAGCGGATAGGCATAGCCGGTCTGCGTCACGCCGATGATCGATCGCTCCGCGCCGATGCCGGCGATGAACTGGAGCCGCGACGTCAGGCTCAGCTCCTCGCGGGCGCGCGCGCCCATGTTGCGGACGTCGCCGAACACCGTCTGGGTCGGCGCGCCGATCCCGTCGCGGCCCGCGGGCGTCTTGTTAAAGCTGTAGCTCTGGTTATCGAGGTAATTGTAGAAGACGCCGACAAAGCTCGTCGCCGCCATTCCGAACAGCGTGCCGCGGTGCGTGACGTCGCTGGTGATGTTGTAGCTGTCGAGCGTCCCCTTGAACGGCGTCGCGCTGGTCGGCTGGTTGACGACGCGGCTGTCGAACGTCGCCTGGGTCCGCCACGTCGCGGTCGTGCTCAGGTCATGTTCGTAGCGGGTGCCGACGATCGTCCGGCGATCGTTGCGCGCAAGATCTGCCTCGGCCGCGGTCTGCGCGATCCGCGCGCCGTTGACGCCGTTGGCGAGCACCGAGATCGTCCCGCAGCCCGGCGCCGCGCCGACCCGCGTCGCGCAGCCGCGCTGATAGGGATTGGCGCGATACTGGTCGAGCGAGAGCCGCGTCGACAGCGCGAATTCGCCCTCGTTGTAGATGATCTTCGCGGTCAGCCGGTCGCGGTCCGAAATGGCATAGGTCGCCAGCGCGTTGATCGTCCCGGTCTCATACCCCGTATGCCCGGTCGACCCGTTCGCGCGGACGAAGCTGCCGAACAGCACATAGTCGAAATCCGCGCCGGCATCGCCGATCGTCGCATAGACATTGGCATAGCCGTCGCTGCCCGTGTCGATGCCGATCTCGGCGCCGTCGATGTCGCGACCGCGTCGGGTGCGGAAATTGACCGCGCCGCCGATCGCGTAATTGCCATAAAGTGCGGAGGACGGCCCGCGGACCACGTCGACCGCGCCGTAAGCATGCGGATCGGTCAGGTCGAACCGCGCCAGCCCGTCGGGCTGGGTGACGGGGAAGTCATCCTCGAACACCTGGATGTTGCGCGCGCCGAAGCTGTTGCGCGCGTTCGAGCCGCGGATCGACACGCCGACGTCGCGCGGGCCGTTGCCCTGGATGACGACGACGCCGGGCGACAGCTTGACGATGTCGGCGATCGTCGTCGCGGGGGTGTTGCGGAACGCGGCGTCGTCGATCGTCGTGACGGTCTGCCCGGTCACGCGCGTCGTCAGCGACAATGCGTTGCCGGTGACGATGATGTCGTCACCGTCAATCGCCACGGCGGCGGTACGCCGCGGCGCCTCCGCCGGGCCGCTCGGTTCGTCGAGGCGGCGCAGTTCGGCATCGATCGCGGCACGATCGCGCAGCAGCGCCGCACGCCGGGCTGCGATATCGGCATTCTGGGCGGCAGGGAGAGGCGCAGCCGCGATCGGCGCGGCACAGGCGATCGCGGAGATCGCCGCCATGAGATGGCATCGGGACATGGGAATTCCTGGTCGGACGCGGCCGGGTCCCGTCGGGACCGGGTCATGTAGGGGTCGCGGGCAGCCGCCCCCCGCCCGCACTTCGGCGGACAGGGTCGGCATCGCATCGGGTCACCGCGCGGCCCGTTCGGGGCGTCGCGCCGGCAACCGCTCAACCGCGGACCGGAGGACCTCGCAAGGGGGGACGCAGAAACTCGGGTGCGCGCGCGACGACCGGGGTCGCAACGCGGAAGACGGTGGCGACGACGAATGCGATCGCCAGCGCGAGCAGCACCGGATCGGCCGCGGCCAGCGCCGCCGTCGTCAGGCCGGAAAAGGCGCAGGGCATCTCGCGGCCCGCATGCTGAGTCTTGTCCGGGTCATGCGTCATCCCCGGCATCGCCGCGTGCGTCGTCTGCGACGTCGCCGTCGCGAGGGGGGAAGGCCCCGCCCCGGCACATAACTGGATCGTGAGCACGCCGTTCGTCACGACCGGCATGAACCCGCCCGGCACGAGGATCTTCATCGCCAGCGCGACCACGACCAGCCATGCGGCGAGCGCAGGATGATCGCGGAGCAGGCGGCGAAGCGGTGTCACGCGCCCGTCCTAGCGGGTCGGCGCGGATCTGTCGCCGGTCGTCGCGCGGGTCGGGCCATCCGCCTGTCCCGCCGCTGGACGCCCCGCTCCGCGCAGCTCGGCGATCCGCAGGCAGCCGCCGCCGGGCGGCGCATCGCCGGTCCAGCTGAGCCGGTAGCGGACGAGCAGCCCGTCATGATCGGACAGCTTCGGGCTGCCCGGCGCGCCGTCGAACATCGCGCGGACCGCGACCGGCACGATGCGGATGCGCGTACCCTGCGCAAAGAACTGGAGATCCTGCGTGTCGAGCCACGGCGCGTCGCCGTCCCAGGACAGTGATACCGCACAGGCTGCGCGCGCCTGGCAATATTCATGGACCAGACCGAACGGGTGATGCAGCCGGAAATCGTCGAACCGCGCGGGCGACCGGCGCATGTTGAAATCGCCGCCCAGGATCATCGGCCGCGAAGGGGTGCGGCGCGCGGCGAGAAACGCCTCGAGCTCGCGGGTCTGCGCGCGGTGCGCGGCGCGGTGCCGCGCGGGTGCGACCTTCGACGCCTTGCGCGCATTCATGTGCGTGTTGGCGATGTCTATTCCCTCGGGAACGCCGGGCACCGCGAGCGTCGCCAGCACCACGCCCTTGTTCGACAGACAGTCGAACCCCGCACAGGCCCGCCGCGAATAGGGATCGCGCGCGACGCCGGTGATCGCGAAGCGGCTGGCGATGACCAGTCCCGAGCTCATCAGCCGCACGCCCAGCTCGCCCTTCGCCAGCTTGGCACGCCCGGGCAGCCGGTCGTCCTGCGAATAGACGCTGCGCCTCGTCCGTGACGGTCCGCTCGCGAGCGACGGATAGCCGGTGGCGACCACCCCGCGCACCGCCGCGCGCGAGAAGACCTCCTGGAACAGCACCACGTCGGGCGCGGTCCCGGCCACGCGCAGATCGCGCAGGATCCGCCCGATCGCCGCGAGATCGCGCCCGCGCCCCGACCGCGCGGGCCATTGCAGCCCCTCGATATTATAGGTCAGCACGTCGATCGTCGTGCTGCGTTCGCCCGATGCCGCGATCTGGATCGCAGGCGGCCCGCCGCCCTCCCCGGCGTCGACGCCGCCACAGGGCAGCGTCCGGAACCGCGGCAAGCTGCCGCACCCTGCGAGGCCGAGCGTGAGCGCGACCCCCAGCAGGATGCGGCCTGGAATCACCTACCAGCTCAGCCCGGCGCGGGCGTAGAGATAGCGGCCGTTGAAGCCGAACGGCGAGTAATAGGGGAAGCCGATCACGCCGGTCGTGTTGTTCGCCGTGACGGTCGCATCGGGATAGACGTCGAACAGGTTGCTGACGCCCAGCCCGAGCTGCGCGCCCTTGGTCGCCTGATAGCGAAGCTCGACATCGGTGATGACGTGCTTGCCGCTGTGCACGTCCGCGGCGGGCGTCGTCCCCGGCTGGTTGACGTCGCCATAATAGGTGACGCGGGCGAGCGCGCCGAGCTGGTCGAGCGACCAGTCGATCGAGCCGGTGACCTTCTCGCCCGGCGTGCCGTCCTCGAGCGTCAGGATCCGGCTGCGCGCGAACAGCGTCGGTGCAGGGTCGAGCGTCGAGGTCGAGGTCGGGACGCGCGTCACCTTGCCGTCGTTGATGTTGCCCGCCACCGTCAGGTCGAAATTGCCCGCCGCCACGGTCCGCACGCGGTAATGCGCGACCGCGTCGATGCCCTTGGTGGTCGAGGCGAGACCGTTGATGAAGAACCGCGCCGCGGTCGCGCCCGATCCGGCGAGCAGCGTGGCGATCTGCGCGTTGACCTCGGGGGACTGGGTCGCCGCGGTGGTGATGTTCTCCGACAGCCCGATCTGGTTGCGGATGTGGATGCGATAGGCGTCGACGGTCAGGTCGAACCCGCCGAACCGCAGCACCGTGCCGAGCGACAGGTTGGTCGATTTCTCGGGCTCGAGCGGCAGTCCGCCGAGCCGCGCCGCGACCGGGCTGACCGAGGGGAAGGTGCCCGTCTGGATCGGCGCGCCATTCTGGATCACGGTCGAGATCGACGTGAAATATTGCTGCTGCAACGCCGGCGCGCGGAAGCCGGTCGAGGCCGTTCCGCGCACCGCGATCCACGGCGCGACGTCATAGCGTGCGGAGATCTTGCCGGTCCCGGTCGAGCCGAAGTCGGAATAATCCTCGCCGCGCCCCGCCAGCCCGATCAGCAGCGCGTCGGTCACCTGCGCCTCGAGATCGAGATAGGCGCTGAAGTTGCGGCGATTGCGGTCGACGACATTGTCGGTCGAGAAGCCGCCAAACCCCTGCGCCCCCACCGCCGCGCCCGCGACCGCGCCCGTCACGGGCGTGGTGTAGGAGGCGCGTTCGCCCGCCTGGATCTCGAAACTCTCGCGCCGCGCCTCGAGCCCGAAGGCAACGTTGAGCCCCTGCAGCACGTCGAGCTTGCGGTTGACGTCGAGCCCGGCGACCAGCTGGCCATAGATCAGCGCGCCGTCCGAAAAGTCCTGCGGCGTCGCGGCGCCATAGGCATAGTTGGCGGAATTGAGCGTGCGGAACCCGATCTTGTTGCGGCCATAGCTGACGTTCAGGTCGACGCTCCAGTCCGCGACCTCGCCCTTGATCCCGACCGCCGAATTGATGTCGCGCGACTTGGTGTTGATCAGCGGCAGGAAGCCGTCGGGATAGCCGGCCAGCGCGGTCGTCGCGCTCGCCAACCGCGGGAAGGCCGCGCTGCGCGTGTCGCGGTCCTGATAGCCGAACCAGCCATAAAGGCCCCAGCTTCCCGTCAGCGTCGTGCCGGCATTGGCGAAGACGCTATATTGCTCGACCTGCGGATCGCCGAAGCGTCCGGTGACGCGGGTCGGGGTGACGCGCGGATCGAAATCGGCGCGGTTGGTCGCCTGGCGGTTCAGATATTCGCCCGACAGCGTCAGGAACCCGTCCTCGCCAAAGCCCAGCCCCTGCCAGCCCGAGACCGTCACGGCATGCTCGCCGGTCGTGCTGCGGCTGCCGCGCGCGGTATCGATGTCGGTGTTGTAGAAGCCGTAATTGACCGTCGCGCCGCCGCCCGAACGGGCTTCGCGCAGCCGCAGGTTGACGACGCCCGCGATCGCATCGGACCCATATTGCGCCGATGCACCGTCACGCAGCACCTCGATCCGGTCGAGCGCGACGGTCGGGATGGTGTTCAGATCGACCGCTGCCGAGCCGCGGCCGACCGAACCGCCGATGTTGAGCAGCGCCGCGGTATGCCCGCGCACGCCGTTGATCAGCACCAGCGTCTGGTCGGGCGACAGGCCGCGCAGCGTCGCCGGGCGGATCGCGTCGGTGCCGTCGACCGCGGAGGCGCGCGGGAAGTCGATCGACGGCGCGATCGCCGACAGCGCGGCGCCAAGCTCGGTCGTGCCCTGGCGCTGGAGCGACGCGCCGCTCAGCACGTCGACCGGCGACACGCTGTCGAGCCGCGACCGGCCGACCGCGCGCGTCCCCGTGACGATGATCTCGTCCTGCGCGACCGGCGCTGCGCCGTCAGGCTCCGCGGCGGCGGGTGCATCCTGCACGGTTTCTGCAGGCGCGGGCGCGACCTGTGCGTCGGCTTGCGCGGCCACAAAAGCGAGAGTCGAGGCGGCCAGCGCCAGCGCGGTACGATAGGCAGTCATGTCGAAGTCCCTTTTGGCGATCGTTCTGTGACGATCTTTCGCGTGCACGAAGATGCACAACGCATTCACCCGGCCCGATAGGTCCCAAGCGACTGTGCGATAAGTGAAAAGAATGCGAGACCGGATGCGCGGGCTGCAACGGGGCATCGCGGCGGCGACATCGAACCGTCACCGTAACGACGCGGCCACGTCACGGATCTGGTTAATGGATCCCCCCGAGGCTGCGCGGTCGCGGCCAAGGGGACGCTTCATGACCTATCTCTCCACCTTGCTCACGGGCGTCGCCGCGGTCGCGCTCGGGATCGGCCTCGCGGTCACGGCACCCGCCGCCGCGCAGACCGCGGGCGACCGTGCATCGCTGCCGGTCGCGACGCCCGCCGCCGACGCGCCGCCGGGTGACGAGATCGTCGTGCTCGGCTTTGGCGAGAGCCGTCAGGTGCAGAGCGTGACCGCCGCCGATCTCTCGCGGCTGACGCCGGGGTCGAGCCCCTTGAAGGCGATCGAGAAGCTGCCGGGCGTCAATTTCCAGGCCGCCGATCCGTTCGGCGCCTATGAATGGGCGGTCCGGATCTCGCTGCGCGGGTTCAACCAGAACCAGCTCGGCTTCACGCTCGACGGCGTGCCGCTCGGCGACATGAGCTATGGCAACGTCAACGGCCTGCACATCAGCCGCGCGATCATTTCGGAAAACGTCGCGCGGACCGACGTGGCGCAGGGCGCAGGCGCGCTCGGCACCGCTTCGACCAGCAATCTGGGCGGTACGATCGAGTTCTTCAGCGACAAACCGCGCGACACGCTGAACGTCACCGGCGGCGGCACCTATGGTTCGAACGACACCTATCGCGGCTTCGCACGGATCGACAGCGGCGATCTCGGCGGCGGGCTGAAGGGCTATCTCAGCTACGGGTTCCTCACCACCGACAAGTGGAAGGGCGCGGGCGTCCAGCGCCAGCACCAGGCGAACGGCAAGATCGTCAAGGATCTGGGCAGCCTCGGCAGCCTGTCGGCGTTCCTCAACTTCTCCGACCGGCGCGAGCAGGATTACCAGGATCTGAGCTACGACATCATCCGCCGACGTGGGCTGGGCAACGACAACATCGCCGACAATTATCCGCTCGCGCTGCAGATCGCGAAGGTCGCGCAGAACCAGGCGGCGGCAGCGGCCGGCGCGGCGCAGCCCTGGGCGGGCGTCGGCACCGCGTTTCCCGCCGGGATCGGCACGGTCGACGACGTCTATTTCGACGCCGCGGGCGTCCGTCGCGATTATCTGGGCGGGGTGACGTTCGACGCGAACCTCACCCCCGGGCTGACGCTCAGGACCACCGGCTATTATCACGACAACAAGGGCCAGGGATCGTGGATCACGCCCTATTCGCCGACGCCCGCCGGCGCCGCCAATGCCGATGGCACGCCGATCGCCGCCGCCAGCCCGCTCGGCTTCCGCACCACCGAATATGCGATCAAGCGCGGCGGAGCACTCAGCAACCTGGCCTATGAAACCGGCGCGAACACGCTCGAACTCGGCGGCTGGTATGAAAGCAACACTTTCACCCAGGCGCGCCGCTTCTACAGCATGACCGATACCGCGACGCCGAACCGCGACGTGCTGAAGTTCCAGGACAATCCCTATGCGACGCAATGGGACGGCAAATACACCACCGACACGATCCAGTATCATGTCGGCGACACGCTCCGCCTCGCCGACGATCGGCTGACCCTCAACGCCGGGTGGAAGGGCTTCACCGTCACCAACCGTGCGATCATGCTGCCCGCGACGACCTCGCCGCTCGCGGTCGGGCGGATCTCCGCCAAGGACTGGTTCCAGCCCCAGGCCGGGCTGCTCTTCAAGCTCGCGCCAGGCACCGAGCTGTTCGCGGACTATAAGGAAAACGTCCGCGCCTATGTCTCGTCGGCGACGACCGGGCCGTTCTCGACCACGCAGGCCGGGTTCAACGCGATCCGCGACCGGCTGAAGCCCGAACGGTCGAAGACCGCGGAGGGCGGGCTGCGGTTCCGCCAGGGCCCAGTCCAGGCCTCGGCGGTCGGCTATTATATCGACTTCTCGAACCGGCTGCTCGGCTTTGCTAATGGCGCGGGGATCATCGGCAACCCGGCGACGCTCAACAATGTCGGCAGCGTCCGGACCTATGGCGCGGAGGTCGCGCTGACCTACCGCGTGTTCACGCCGCTGTCGCTGTTCGCGAGCTACTCGTACAACAACTCGCAATATGCCGACGACGTGCTCGATGCGCGCGGCACGGTGCTGGTCGCGACCGACGGCAAGACCGCGGTCGACAGCCCCGAACACATGGTCAAGGGCGAGATCGTGTTCGAACAGTCGGGCGTCACCGCACGCGTCGGCGCGGACTATATGAGCAAGCGCTACTTCACCTATCTGAACGACCAGTCGGTGTCGGGCCGCGTGCTCGTCGACGCCAGCATCGGCTACCGCTTCGAGGGGGACGGCCCGCTCCACGGCGTGTCGATCGAGGGCAGCGTCACCAACCTGACCGACAAGGGCTATATCTCGACGATCGGCTCGAACGGCTTCACCGCCAGCGGCGACAACCAGACGCTGCTGGCCGGCGCCCCGCGCCAGGTGTTCGTGTCGCTGAAGAAGGGGTTCTGACGCGCGGGCCGGATCGGGACTTGGGCGCCCCGATCCGGCCTTTGCCATCAGAACGCCGCGGACAGCCCGGCGAACGCGGTCACGCTGTCGCGGTCGTCGCGCAGCGCATAGCCCGCGACGCCCGCGCGCAGCGACAATGCGCCCGCAACCTGTCCGTCGACCCCCATCGCATAACTCATGTAATTGCGATCGGCGCGTTCGACGCTGCTGGTGAAGCGGATCGGCGCGCCGGTCGGGGTCATCGTCAGGGTGCGGGGATCGTCGTCGAACTCGCGCTCATAGCCTGCCCGCACGAACACGCGGACCGGCTCGCCCGGCAGCGACCGCACGACCGCGCCGAACCGGCCGGTCAGGCTCTCGATCTGCTGGCGACCGAACGCCGCCGCGGTCGACAGCCCGCCCGCCTCGGCATAGCCCGCCAGCCGGACGCGGTCATATTGCACCGCCAGATCGGGCCCGAAGGCAAGGCCGCCGGTGCGGACCAGGTCGAGCGCGCCCGTGATCCGGCCCGCGACGTAATTGCCGTCGGTCTCGCCGTCATGCGTGCGGATCGTCGGCCCGAGCTGCACGCTGCGCCGGATCTGGCGATAGTCGATCTCGCCATAGGTCCCGTCCGCCAGCAGCCGGACCGGCCCCAGCTCGCCGCGCGCATAGCCGCTCGCGGACCAGGCGCGCGGCTTGTAGCGTCCCGCGCCGTTCTGGAAATCGCCCGTGCCGTCCGAATAGGCGCCGGCGATCCCGACGCCCGAGGCTTCGCCGATCGCGAGGTCCGCGCCGAGCGTCCCGCTGAAGCCCCGCTCGTTGATGCCGACGCGCTGCGCCGAATTGCCGCTGGCGTAATAATGATAGGCCGCTCCGCCGAACACCGACAGCGCGCGACCGTCGCGCTGCGAGCCGCCGCGTTCGGGCCCCTCGAGCAGGTCGCGTTGCGCGCGGAACATCGCCTGCGCCGCATAGCCGAGCCCGGCGATCTGCTCGGGCGCCTGGACGAGGCTGGCGATCGCCTGCCCCTGGATCCGCTGCGTGATGCCCGCGGGGTGGACGCTGTCGGCGAGGATATAGGTCTCGTTCGCATTCGGCGTGACGAGCGTCGCGCGGGTGCAGGCGAGCGACGAGGGCACGGTGCAGGCGACCCCGGTGATGTTGGTGTAGCCATAGGTCGCCGGGCTCGTCACGAGTTCGTTGAACAACCGGTCGGTATCGAAATACAGCGCGTTGACGTTCGCCGCCGCGAGCGCCGCGGCATAGGTCCGGTTGAACAAGGCGAGCCCCGCCGCACCGCCGGTCTGCACCGCGAGCGTCACGATCCGCTGCGCGCCTACGCCCTGCAGCCGGCTGACCTGCGTGGCGAGCTGCGTCGCGGCGGTGGTCAGGATCTCCGGGTCCGCGCCGCCCCCGGCCAGGAACGCGAAATAGTCGTTGCCGCCGCCCTGCACATAGACGAGGTCGCGCGGCCCGAACGTGCCGCCCGCGCCGAGGAAGTTGGTGATCTGAGTCGTGATCGGGATCGACAGCGCGTTCGCTGCGGTCACGCGCGCGCCGCCGACCGCATAATTGGTCCCGCCCTGGCCATAGACCGGGGTCAGCGGCAGCCCGAGCCGCGCCGCGACCACTTCGGGTGCCACCGGATCGGGATTTGTCGTGAAGCTGCCCGCGTCGCGCGGCAACCGCGGGTCGAGCGTCAGATAATAGCCCCCATCGGCCAGGCTGTCGCCGAACACGACCATGCGGTTGACCGGCGCGGCGGCGGCGGTCGCGCCACTCGCGGTCTGGGCTCGCGCGGGGGATGCGATCGCCAGGGTCGTGCCCAGCATCGCTGCAACGGCGGACGTCGTTTTCATAGATCCTCTCCTGTGCGGCAAGGGGTCGTTGCCCCCTGCTCTGGCACCGTCGTGGATCTGTCACATTGTGACGTCAAGCCGTCTCGCGCGGGGCCTCAGCCGTCGAGCTGCGCGCGCGTCGTCGCGCCGACGCGCATCCCGGTGACGCTGTCGACCAGCGTCTCCATCTGCGCCTCGACGAACCCCGCGGCGAGGAAGGCGCGGATCTCGGTCATCGGCAGCGCGAAGCCGCGCCGCCACGCATAGACCGCCATCCGCCGCAGCGCCTCGAGCCGCGGATCGGCAAGCTGCGACCGGCTGCCCAACCCGAACAGCCCGCCCATCGCACGCGACACCGCGCCGGGGCTGGCGAGACTGCGCAGCGTGTCGCGCCTGGCGAGCGCGATGACGCTCCATTCGAGCGCGGAAAACCCCGCCGTCTCGTCGGCGGCGTGACCTGCGAGATCGACCACCAGATCGGCGCCCAGATCCGCGGCGAGGTTCGCGGCCGGATTTACTGGCGCGGCGGCTGCGACCCGCGCGGCTTTGCGCGTGCCACAGGGTGCGGCGAAATGCGTGTCGAGGTCGAGATAGGCCATGAATATCCCCTTTCGGATCGGGCAGCACCGGACCTGCGTCGATGGAGGGTCCATCGGCACGGCATGGGGCAGCGCGGGTGCGGTCGTGGTGACGGTGTCGTTCCGACGTCGGAGCAACCTTCGATACCGAGCGGTATACAAACCGATCGACCCGAACGTCAATCGCCTTCTGTACCGGGCGGTAGTTTTTTATACGTTGGGGTTGCCCGCCGCACCGCAGAGAGAAATCTACTGAGCGACATCAATTTCCCCGGTGGCTGACGACGAACCGTCGCTGTGTTGCGACGAACCGCCCGGCGCCCGCCGGCTCCCCGCCAGACTGACGCGTTGGGACAGCATCTTTGGACAGGAGAACGGACATGTCGCAGTCCCCTACCGACCATACCGACGACGCGCCCCCGACGACCTGGAAGAAGGGCGATCCGATCGCCGCCGAGGGCCTGCCGACCACCACCGGGGACAGCATCGTCGGCCGCACGGTGACGATCAATCGCCCGGCGGCCGAGCTGTTCGCCTATTTCCGCGACTTCACCAACCTGCCGCGCTTCATGGAAAACGTCGTGTCGATCACCCCGATCGACGCCACGCGGTCGCACTGGGTGGTCAAGGCGCCCGCGGGCCGCACGGTCGAATGGGACGCGGTCGTGACCGACGAGACGCCCGACCGGGTGATCGCCTGGACGTCCGAACCCGGCGCCGATGTCGCGAACAGCGGCCGGGTCGAGTTCCGCGACGCCGGCGCGCGCGGCACCGTCGTCACCGCGACGATCGTCTATGATCCGCCCGCCGGCATCATCGGCAAGATCGTCGCCAAGATGTTCCAGCGCGAACCCGCGATCCAGGCGCGCCGCGACCTGCGCCGGTTCAAGCAACTGATGGAGACGGGCGAGATCGCGACCGGCTCCTTCACCCGCAAACAGCATGACGAGGAGTTCGCCTGATGCGCGCATTGGCATGGCATGGCCGCCACGACGTCCGCGTCGACACGGTCGACGACCCCGAGATCCTCAACCCGCGCGACTGCATCATCAAGGTGACGTCGACCGCGATCTGCGGCTCCGACCTGCATCTCTATGACGGCTATATCCCGACGATGCAGGCGGGCGACATTCTCGGCCACGAATTCATGGGCGAGGTCGTCGAGACTGGTCCCAAGTCGACGCTGAAGAAGGGCCAGCGCGTCGTCGTGCCGTTCACGATCGCGTGCGGCAGCTGTTATCACTGCGGCAAGCATCAATATTCGGCCTGCGACAACGGCCTGCCCGCGGACAATCAGGACATCGCGCAGGAGCTGTACGGCCAGCCGATGAGCGGGCTGTTCGGCTATAGCCACATGACCGGCGGCTATGCGGGCGGCCAGGCGGAATATGTCCGCGTGCCGTTCAGCGATGTCGGCCCGATCGTCATCCCCGACGGGATCGAGGACGACAAGGTGCTGTTCCTCTCCGACATCCTGCCGACCGGCTGGCAGGCGGCGGAGAATGCGCAGATCGAGCCCGGCGACACCGTCGCGGTCTGGGGCTGCGGCCCGGTCGGGCTGTTCGCGGTCCAGTCGGCGTTCCTGATGGGCGCCGAGCGCGTCATCGCGATCGATCATTTCCCCAAGCGGCTCGCCCTCGCCAAGCGGTTCGGCGCGGAGACGATCAATTTCGAGGAAAGCGCGGTCTATGAGGCGCTGATGGCGATGACCGGCGGGATCGGGCCCGATGCGGTGATCGACAGCGTCGGGCTGGAGGCGCACGGCTTCTTCGTCGACAACGTCATCGACCAGATCAAGAAGTCAACCTTCCTCGGCACCGATCGCGCGCATGCGATCCGCCAGGCGATCATCGCCTGCCGCAAGGGCGGCCGCGTCTCGATGCCCGCAGTCTATGGCGGGCTCGTCGACAAATTCCCGCTCGGCGCGTTCATGGAGAAGGGGCTGACGCTCAAGACCGGCCAGACGCATGTCCAGCATTACATGCCCGCGCTACTCAACGCGATCCTCGAGGAGAAGATCGACACGACCTTCCTCATCTCGCACCGGATGGATCTCGAGGAGGCGCCGCAGGGCTACAAGATGTTCCACGACGATCAGAACGAAGTGACCAAGGTCGTGCTCAAGCCCGGCTTCAACTGAGAGGATATCGACCCATGGCTACAGCATCACCACACGGCAAATTCGCCGTCATCACCGGCGCCTCGACGGGCATCGGCTTCGAACTCGCGACGATTGCGGCGCAGGACGGCTATGATATCCTCGTCGTCGCGGACGAGGCGCTGATCGAGGCGGCAGCGGCCGACTTCCGCCAGTTTGGGACCACGGTAACGGCGCTCGAGGCCGACCTGTCGACCACCGACGGCGTCGACGCGCTGCTCGCCGCGACCAACGGGCGCCAGATCGACATATTGTGCGCGAATGCCGGTCGCGGTCTGGGACATGGTTTCCTCGACCAGAGCGTGGCCGACTGGCGCGCGGTGATCGACACCAACATCACGGGCACGCTGTATCTGGTACAGAAGGTGCTGCCCGCGATGGTCGCGCGCAACGACGGCAAGCTGCTCGTGACCGGCTCGGTCGCGGGCTATATCCCCGGCGCGTTCCAGGCGGTGTATAACGGGTCGAAGGCGTTCATCGACAGCTTCACCGAAGCGCTCCGCAACGAGATCAAGGATGCGGACGGCGTCACGCTGACGACGCTGATGCCGGGGCCGGTCGACACCGAATTCTTCGACCGCGCCGACATGAACGACACCGATGTCGGCACCGATCCCAACAAGCGCTCGCCTGCCGACGTCGCGCGCGATGGCTGGGACGCACTGATGGCGGGCAAGGGCTCGGTGTTCTCGGGCTGGATGACCAAGCTCCAGGGCGTGATCGCCAATGTCGTCCCCGGCTCGGTCCTCGCCGAGCAGCATCGCAAGATGGCAGAGCCCGGCAGCGCGAAGGACTGATCGCTGCCTGACAGAACGCGGCGGGCTTCGGTCCGCCGCGTCGTTTGCCACGATAAAGATCGGCATGGTAGGTCGGCGACATAGTCAGGAGCCCTGCCATCGTGCCCGATCAGCCGCCATCGTCCGACACCGTCCCCCCGCCGCTTCCCCTCGACGAGCAGCTCTGCTTTTCGCTCTACGCCGCGACGATCGCGATCAACCGCGCGTACAAGCCGATGCTCGACCAGCTCGGCATCACCTATCCGCAGTTCCTCGTGCTCCAGACGCTGCATGAGGCGGAGGATGGCCGGGCGATCGGCGCGATCGCGGAACGGCTCGCGCTCGAACCCAGCACGATCACGCCGCTCGCCAAGCGGCTGGAGGCAGCGGGGCTGGTCACGCGGCTGCGCAACCCGGCAGACGAGCGGCAGATGCATGTCCGCCTCACCCCGGCGGGCCGGACCTGCTGGGCGGGTACGGGGTGCCTCGGGCCGATGATCGTCGATCGCAGCGGGATGACGCCCGACCGGCTGCGCGCGCTCAACACCGAGGTCACCGCGCTGCGCCGCGCGCTCGGCGATCCGGATAGCGCAGGACGCTAACTGGCGCCGCCGCCGGACCCGGCGACGTGCAATGACGCCGGTGCTTTCCCATATAGGTCAGGCACCTGACACGATCGGGGCATGAACGGAGACGAAGCATGGCAGGCGGCTGGACGCGCGATGGCGCGGTGCAGGATCAGATCGACGATACCGTGATGGATGCGGTGATGGCCGCGCGCGCACGGATGCCGGTCGGCGAAAGCGAAGAGCACTGCATCGCCTGCGGCGACGACATTCCGGAAGGCCGGCGCCAGGCCGTGCCGGGTGTACGGACGTGCATCGCCTGCCAGAGCGGTCGCGATCGGCCCGCGGCCTCGCTGTTCAACCGCCGCGGCAGCAAGGACAGTCAGCTTCGCTGATGCGGAGGGTGACGGGGGATCGCGTGCCGCTCAGGTCGGCGCTAGGGGTGACGCCATGCTGACGACGACCGCGCTGCAACCGCTGGCCCACGACCTCGACGAGACTGCGCCCGATTTCGTCGTGATCGACGTCGAGACCGCCTGCGCGCGCGTCAGCAGCATCTGTCAGGTCGGGATCGTCGGCTTCCGGAACGGTGCCGAGGTCTTCGCCTATGAGACGCTGGTCGATCCGCGCGACGAGTTCCACGCGTTCAACACGCGGATCCACGGCATCGCCGCGCATCATGTCGTCGGCCAGCCGAGCTTTGCCGACATCCATGCGACGGTGACCGCGCATCTGTCGGGGCGGACCACGGTCGCGCATTCCTATTTCGACAAGGGGGCGCTCGCCGCCGCCTGCCGCGTGCATGATCGCCCGGCGATCGAGACGACCTGGCTCGACAGCGTGCGCGTCGCCAAGCGCGCCTGGCCCGATCTGGCGAACCACAAGCTCGGGCAGCTCGCGCGCTATCTCGGGATCGAGCATCGCCACCATGACGCGCTGAGCGATGCGCGCGCCGCGGGCTGGGTGATCGTCAAGGCGATCGACCATACCGGCCTGACGCTCGCCGACTGGCTCGCCCCGCCGCGCGTCGCCGGCCCCGCCCCCGCCGCGGCGCTCGACGGGCCGTTGCGCGGCGAACGGATCGCGCTGCTCGGCCAGCCGCGCGACGGGCCGCTCGCACACCGGGTCGCCGCGCTCGGCGCGCGGGTGATGACCTCGGTCGGCGCGACCACGACGATCCTGCTAGTCGCCGGCCCCGACCCGCAGGCGCGTGCGCTGCGCACGCATCCCGCCCGGCTGAAGGCGGAGGCCTATCGTCGCGACGGTAGCGCGATCCGCATCCTGGGCGAGGCCGACCTGGACGCGCTGCTTCACCGGGTCTGACGTCGGGACGTGCCGGGGATCGAGTAAAGCTTCCGACATCGCATGCGGCTGTTTGCCCGGCTCGGCCGTTGGGGGCGCGAACATCAGGAGTTTGACGATGAAGGCCATGACGCTGCGATCGCCCGCGGGGCTCGACACGCTGCAGAGCGAAGACCGTGCGGATCCGGGCGTGCCGGGCGCGGGAATGATCCGTGTCGCGCTGCACGGCAGTTCGCTCAACTACCATGATCTGGGCGTCGTCACCGGCCGGATGCCGACCGAGGACGGGCGCATCCCGCTGTCCGACGGCGCAGGCGTGGTCGAGAGCATCGGCGACGGCGTGACCGAATTCGCGGTCGGCGATCAGGTCGTGTCGTGCTTCTTCCCCGACTGGCAGACCGGCACGCCGACGATCGGCGATTTCTCGCGGACGCCCGGCGACGGCATCGACGGCTTCGCGCAGGCGCATGTAGTCCTGCCCGCGACCGCGTTCACGCACACGCCCAAGGGCTATGACGCGGTCGAGGCGGCGACGATCACCACCGCCGGACTGACCGCGTGGCGCGCGCTCGTCGTCGACGGCAAGTTGAAGGCGGGCGACACCGTGCTGCTGCTCGGCACCGGCGGCGTCTCGATCTGGGCGTTGCAGATCGCCAAGGCGATGGGCGCGCGGGTCGCGATCACCTCGTCATCGGATGAGAAGCTCGACCGTGCGCGCGCGCTCGGTGCCGATTTCACGCTCAACTACCGCGACGAGGCCGATTGGGGACGCAAGGTCGTCGACTGGACCGGCGGGCGCGGCGTCGATCATGTCGTCGAGGTCGGCGGCCCGGGCACGCTGGCGCAGTCGATCACTGCGGTCCGTGTCGGCGGGCACATCTCGCTGATCGGCGTGCTGACGGGTAACAGCGGCGAGGTCCCGACCGCCGCGCTGATGGGCAAGCAGGCGCGGCTCCAAGGCCTGATCGTCGGCAGTCGTCAGGAACAGCAGGAGTTCGTCCGCGCGATCGACGCGACCGGGATCAAGCCGGTGGTCGACCGCCGCTTCCCGCTCGACCAGCTTGCCGAGGCGTTCGCGCTGCAGCAGAGCGGCGCGCATTTCGGCAAGATCGGCATCGAATGGTAAGCGCAGCGACCGGGTAATTACCCCCGGCGCGGCGGGATCGCTGCCGCGCCGGTCAGCCGCGGCGGGCGGTAGTCGAGCGCGGCATGACCTGCGCTCGGATACCGGACCTTGGACGGCCGACCCTCCCCGCGCATCCGCCGATCCGCCTCGTCCCAGCCGGGCAGATCGGCGGTCTCGGTGGTCCAGTGGGCGATGCTCGCCTCGTCACACCAGTGCATCAGCTTCGGCATCGCCTTCAGATGCGACCCGTCGGTAATATAGCGCTTCATGTCCGCGGCATCGCGCCAGACCGTCATCGTCCAGAAGGTCAGTGCACGGTCGCGCAGGATGGCCCCGGTAAGATACCCGTCGGCACGCCGCACCTGCGCGGTGGTCCTGAGCGCATCGAGCGCGAACAGCGGCACGAACCGCAGCGCGCGCAACCGAAGCCGGGTGATGCTGACAAAGGCCATGCGCGACACCTACGCCTGCCCGCATCGCCCAGCAACTGCGCGATCGGGCCTGCGCGGCGGAGCGATGCGCGTGCTGGTTCGTTCGACCCGCATATCCCCCCCTAAACTCCACGCAGGACACGAGATTATGAGCGATCCCCGCAGCAGCGCCCCCACGTCCTTTCCGAACGAACCGCAGCAGCCGAGCCCCGGTCTCGAGGTCGAGATGCGCAACAAGCCCGATCACGGCGAGGACAGCTATGTCGGCAAGGGGCTGCTGAAAGACCGCGTCGCGCTGATCACCGGCGGCGATTCGGGCATCGGTCGCGCGGTCGCGATCGCCTATGCGCGCGAAGGCGCCGACGTCGCGATCTCCTATCTCGCCGAGGAACAGGCCGATGCCGACGAGACCAAGGCCTGGGTTGAGAAGGCCGGCCGCCGCTGCATCCAGCTGCCCGGCGACATTCGCGACCGCGATCACTGCGCGGCGCTGGTCGAGCGGACCGTCGCGGATCTCGGCAAGCTCGACATCCTCGTCAACAACGCCGCCGCGCAGACGACCAACGAAGGGCTCGACGGGATCGACGACGACGAGATGCAGGATGCGTTCTCTGCCAATGTCTTCGCGATGATCCGCCTCGCCAAGGCCGCGGTGCCGCACATGAAGCCGGGCGCCGCGATCGTGAATTCGACCAGCGTGCAGGCGAAGATCGCGACAGAGAACATGATCGTCTATTCGACCACCAAGGGTGCGATCGCGAGCCTGACGATCGGGCTGTCCAACCTGCTCGCGCCCAAGGGCATCCGCGTCAACTGCGTCGCGCCCGGCCCCGTCTGGACGCCGATCCAGCCGATCGCCAAGGGCGGCGACGAGCTCGAGACGCTCGGCCAGAACACCCCGCTCGGCCGCGCGGGTCAGCCGGGCGAGCTCGCCCCGGCCTATGTCCTGCTCGCTTCCGACGAGGGCAGCTACATGTCGGGCGCGCTGCTGCCGGTGACGGGCGGCATGCCGATGCTGTGAGCGTCCGCCCCGCGCTGCACTTTGTCGGGTTTCGCGGCGACGAATACAGCGCCGCGCTGCGCATCTTCGGCCCGCCGGATTTCATCCATATCGGATGGGACCGGTGGGCCCGGCAGGAGGTGATGCCGGGCGACATCGCCGTCTTCGCGCGCGGCACCGCCGACGACGAACCCTCAGTCTACAGCGTCCCCGATCTTCGCGAGCGCTGACGCTGCTCCCCCGATTTCTCCAGAACAAAGATCCTTTCATGTCAGACCCCAGCGTCACGACCGACTATTCCGCGCGCGATTCGCGGATCGCGATCAACACCTTCACGACGGTGCTGCGCCGTCCGCAGGTCCCGCATGAGGTCTTCGCGACCTATTGGCGCGACGTTCACGGACCGCTCTGCTCGCGCATTCCCGGGCTCGGCTGGTACGTCCAGATGCATCTCGATCGCGCGCAGGACGCGCATCTCTGGCCGGCGATCGACGGGATCGCGCCGTTCGACGACTATGTGCTCGATGGCGGGGTCGAGATCGGCTTTGCCAGCGCCGCGGAGCAGGAGATTTTCAACGCCGCCTGCCCGATCCTGTTCGCCGACGAACAGAACATGTTCGCCGCGACCGTCGCCTATGCACTGCCGCAGGGGTCACGGACGCTGGTCGACCGGATCGCCAACCCGGTGCCCAATGGCGGGGAGAGCATTGATCGGCTCCACGTTCATTTCGGGATCGGCGACACCGATGCCGCCGGGTTTGCGGACTTCATGACGCAGTTCGCCGAGACGCTCGCCGCCGACCCGGCGGTGCTGAAGCTGCGGCTGCATCTGCCCGAGCGCTACGACAATGCGGACCCCGCGCCGCCCGCGCCCGACGTCGTGCACAGCGTGCCGCCCGAGCGTGAACAGGTCGCGATCCTCGAATTCGCCTTCGAGACGCCGATGACCCGCCGCCGCTTCTTCGCCTCGGACCGCTTCACGGCCACGATCGACGGACAGAAGGCACATATCGGCCATGTCGCGGCGTTCGCGGTCAGCGGCGTCTACACCTATGTCCGAGACGGCGAGCTGACCGTCGCGGGCCTCCGCGGCAGCCGTCCCGCACAGCTGATCGAGCGGCTGGGCGCCGCCAACCAGGTGCAGGACGACGTCCGCACGCTGCTGCTGACCGGGGCGCTCTGACCCCGCTCAACTAGTGCGCGAGGAAGACGGGGATCGGGCTGCTGGTCAGCATGGTCCGCGTCACCCCGCCGAACAGCGCCTCGGTAAAGCGCAGATGCCCGAACCCGCCCATCACGACATAGCCGTACTGCCCGCTCGCGGCGGCGGCGAGCAGCTGTTTGGGCGCGCCGCCGGGCTGGACCTCGATCCGGCGGATGACGGGGTGGATGTCGTAGCGCGACAGATAGGTGGCGGCGTCCTCGATCGGCGACGCCATCGCCCCGTCGTCGACCGAGAACAGCGTGACCTGGTCGGCGAGCCTGAGCATCGGCACCGCCGCGCGCAGCGCCGCCGCGGCGCAGGGCGACCCGTCCCACGCGACCAGTGCGGTCGCAAGGTCGATCCCCCGGGACTCGCCCGGCACCGCGAGCACCGGCTTGCCCGACTTGACGATCAGCTCGCTCGCGGTGCGGCGCATGTCGATCACCGACGGGTTTTCGAGCCGGCGGTTGAGGACGATGACGTCGGCGAGTGCCGCGGCACGGACGATGCACGCCGCCGCCTCCCCGGTCGCATCGACCCAGTTCCACGCGACATCCTCGCGCGCGAACCGAGCCTCGAGCGTCACCTTGTTGGCGCGCTCGCGCGTCGTTTCGTCGGCCAGCACCGCCGCCATCGCATAGCCCGCCTCGCTATAGTCGTTGCCCAGGATCGGCGGGATATAGGTCACGTCGAGACAGGTGATATGCCCCGTCAGCGCCCGCCCGAGATCGAGCGCGGCCTGGAGCCGGGCCTCCTGGCCCTCGTCGTCATGCGCCAGCACCAGAATGTTTTTCATCGGACGCCTTTCGGGTTGGATACAGCCCCGGTGCTAGGCCGTCCGGCGGGCGCGCGTTATTGCGGTTTATACGGATCCGCCGCGGGGCGCGGGGTCGCTGGCCGATCGGTGAATTCGCGCTCGACGATCGTGATGCGCGCGACCATCGCGACGAAGAACGCGGTCGACCAGCCGAGCAGGATCACGCCATTGGCGCCCTCGATCGCGCCGACGATCCGCCACGATTCCCCGAGCAGCACGTCGCCATACCCGATCGTCGTGTAGGTCGAGGTCGAGAAATACAGCGCGGTGCCGAAATCGGCGAGCGCGCCGGTCCCGCTGTACAACAGCGCATAGGCCCAGATCTCGATCCCGTGGACCACGAACAGCGCGGTCGCGGCGCCGACGATCCCGATCACGTCATGCCAGCGCCGCCGCACCCCGGTCCTGCGCCCCTGCCGCCGGATCACCAGCAACAGCCCTGCAAGCCCGGCAAGATGGACCAGGATGGTGGCCAGCACCATGCCCGTCGCCACCGCGAGCTGGACGAAGAGGTTCATCGGGCGAGCGTAGGGCGGCCGCCTGCGGTTTCCCATGCGGGTATCTACCTAGACCGGCCCGGCGCAGGCGGGATGACCACTGTACGCCGATGGCCGCGCGGCGTAGAACCGGGCGACCGGGGAGACAGCAGATGACGGCACGACGCGATGGCGCACGGCGTTACAATTTGGGCGCGATCGCGTTCCACTGGATCATCGCAGCGCTGGTCTTCATCCAGCTCTATGTCGGCTGGACCTTTGCCGACATGCCGCGCGGCGACCTGCGCACCGGCTGGTTCGAGTGGCACAAGACGCTCGGCTTCACGATCCTGCTGCTCAGCATCGCCCGGTTGATCTGGCGGATAGCCAATCCGCCGCCGCCCTTCCCCGCTGCACTCCAGACCTGGGAACGCGTGCTCGCCCGCGCCAACCACGCGCTGTTCTACGTCATCCTGATCGGCCTGCCCGCGACCGGGTGGATGTATCTGTCGACGGGCAAGCCCGCGCTGACCAGCAGCACCACCTCGCTGATCGGCGGCTTGAGCTGGCCGTTCATCCCCGGCCTGCCGCGCGGCGCGCATGAGGGGTTCGAAGAGGCGCACGGCCTGCTCGTCTGGCTGACCTGCGCGCTGCTCGTCCTGCATGTCGGCGCCGCGCTGAAGCATCAGTTCGTCGACCGTATCGGCAACCGGATGCTGCCGTCGGGCGCGCGGGGCGACGGCTGACCGCCGCCCCGCCGCCTCAGCGACGCGGCATCCGCGCCGCGGTCGCCTCGATCTCGACGAGGTAATTGGGGCCTGCGAGCGCTGCGACCTGTACCGTCGACCGCGCGACCGTATTGGGGTTGTCCGCGCTCCCGAAGAACTGCTTGAAGCCGTCGTTCATGCCGGCAAAGTCCATCTTCCCATCGCCGCGCTTCGGGTCGGCGGTGACGAACACCGTCAGCTTGTAGACATCGGCCATCGTATAGCCATGCTCGGCCAGGATCGCCTTGATCTTCGTGAAGACGCTGACCGTCTGCGTCCTGGTGTCGCCGAACGACTCGACGCCGGTGACCGGTTTCGACGGATCGATCGGCGCGGCGAGCTGCCCCGACAGCACCAGCGTTTCCGCACCGGCGGGGATCGTCACGCTCTGCAGGATCAGCGACGGCCCCGGCCCCGGATTGGCGTGGCGGACGATCTGCGCGGAGGCCGAAGTCGCAAGCATCGTCGCCGCGGCGATGCTCACCCCCAGACCGGCACGGGTCAGTCTGCGCGAGACGCGGTTCACGATCGGTCGCACTGGCATGGTCGTCTCTCCCAAATATTCGGTGATTGCGCGCGTCAGGACGCGTCGGGTGTGTGAAGCGCTTTGGTCATCGGCACGAACGGAACCGCGATTCCGTCCGCGTCGACGGTGATCCCGGGCTCCGCGACGAAGCCGTGGCTTTCGTAGAAGGGGACTCCCGACAACGTCGCCATCAGTGCAAGCTTGTCGAACCCCGCCTTCCGCGCGGCCGCCTCGCTCGCCGCCATGATCGCCGATCCCACCCCGCGCCGCGCAAAGCCCGGGGCGGTGAACATCGCACGAATCCGCGCCGCATCCTGCCCCGGCACCAGCAGCGCGGCGGACCGGTCGGCATAGCGGTCGCCGCCGAACAAAGTGGCGAAGCGGCTCCACCCGCCGCACCCCGCCAGCGCGCCGTCGATCTCCGCGACGAGGTAGCTGCCGTCGTCGACCAGATCGGTGTCGACCCCGAAGATCGTCCGGATCGCACTCGCCAGCGCATCGGGGGCGTAGAAGCCCTGCCCCAACGTCGCCGCCGACGTCGCGATCAGCTGCTCCAGCGCGGGGACATCCTCGCGCCGGGCCGCCCGGATCATCACCCCGCCCGTCGTCGCCGTGCTCATTCTCATGCCGATCACGCCGCCACCCGGTCCGGCCGCGCGCCCAGATCGGCCCGTTGCAGCCCCGCGATCGCGGCGATCGCGTGATGCGCGGACTGGACCGCGCCTTCCTGCCATCCCGGCGTCTGGCTCAGCGCGGCGCTGGCAAAGACGGTGCGGCCCGCGGGCTGGCACAACAGACGATAGCCTTCGGTATCGATATCACCCTCCTGATGTCCCGCCATCCCGACGAACCAGTTCGGCCACGGCCCCAGGCTGTACGGGATCTTGTTCCAGTTGACCGCGACGCCGTTGATCAGGTCCTTGCCATGCCCCGGGTGCAGCCGCTCGACCGCCGCGCGCGCACGCTCGACCTGGTCGGCGATCGGCAGCTTCGCAAAGCCCTCCGCCCGCTCGCCCGAGGTATAGCAGGCCAGCAGCATCCCGCGCGGACTGAACAGCCCTGCGCTCGGATACCAGATCAGCGACGTCTCGCCGCCGACGAACGAGATGCCGCCATAGATCTGGTCCTGTTCCCAGAAGCGCGGCGAATCGAACGCGACCTTGTTCGAATGGTCGTACACCACGCCCGCAATCGCCTGCGCGACGGGTTTCGCGAAGTCGCAGTCGACCTTGGCGAGCACCGGAAAGGGGATGGTGCAGACCGCGAAATCGGCGCGCGCGATCCGGCCCGCGCCCGTCTTCGTATCGCGCCAGGCGATCTCGACGCCATCGGGGCGGTTGCGGATCCGCGTCACGTCCGCGCCGCGCACCACCTTGCGCCTCAGCGCGCGCTCGAACCCCGCCGGGATCCGGTCCATCCCGCCGACCGGCTGGAACATCGTCGCCTGCATGTAGACATTGTCCTCGAACAGCATCGCCGGCAGCTGTTCGTTGGCGAGCAGCCGGTCGAGCGGCATCGGCGCGGGCGGTCGCGCGAAGACGCCGACGCCCGCGTCTGGAAACGCCTGGAACCCCGATCGCAACGTCCCTGCGAAATGCCCCGTCGCATCGAGATCGCCGTACGTCTTGAGGAACGGCAGCAGCGCCTGCTTGTCCGCCGGGCTCAGGCTCTGGTCGAGCGCACCCTGGTTGACCGCCTTCATCAGCAGTTCGGCGACATGCCCGCGCGTGTCGTTGATCGCGGTGCGCATCCGCACCTTGTCGCCCTTCTGCCCCATCAGGAAGGCGCTGCGGCTCGAATTGATCTCGACCTCGAGCGGGACGCCAAGCTTGCCGCAATAGCCGAGGATGCGGTGGTGGAAGCTCGGCAGCCGCGCCGGCCCGGCATTGAAATAGGCGCCGTCGGAGAAGCGCGCGACCTGGTCCGCCTCGCCGTCCATCACGATCCGGTCACCGTCGCGCACCGTCCAGTTGCGCCCGCCGACCCGGTCGCGCGCCTCGAGCACGGTGACGTCGAACCCCGCCTGCTGCAGCTCATAGGCGGCGACCAGCCCGGCGATCCCCGCGCCCAGCACGATCACCGACCGCCCCTTGCCAAAGCCGGCGGGCAGATCGGGCATCGGCGCCGCCGCCGCGACATTGCCCGCGATCCCCAGCGCCTCCATCGCGCCGAAGGTCGCGGCCGCGCCGCCCGCCATGCCGATATGCTGTAGGATCGATCGCCGCGTGATCATCTGTGAGTCCGCCCCGTTTGCGCGGCCTCGACCGCGCGTCCCCTGGAAAGTCGCTCACCTTCGCGTCGTCCGTCCTGTTGGCTCGGATCCGCGGCACACTCCCCCGGCGACCGGCGCGTTGCCCGCACCAGCTCGTTATCGTTCGTCCCTGCGTTTTGTTATGACCGCATGACACCCCAATTGAATCGATCGCGCAAGCAGTTTTTGTCCTGTTTCGCGCGCATCCCGGTGCTATTGTTACGTACAAGGAGATTGCTGTATTCCAATCCATCGCTCCGCCGCCGTGCGGTGCCGGTTAGTCCATCATGCACGGCGCAGGCCGGGGCAATCGGCCGAGCCCGCGGCAACCCGCACCCGCCATCCCGCGTTAAGCCCGCGCACATGATCAAGGTCGCCAGCTATAATATCCACAAGGGCATCGGTCTCGACCGCCGCCGGAACCCCGAACGCGTGGTCGAGGTGCTGCGCGAGATCGACGCCGACGTCATCGCGCTGCAGGAGGCGGATCGCCGGTTCGGCACGCGCGCCTGCGTGCTGCCCTATCACCTGCTCGAGGAGCATAGCGACTGGAAGCCGATCCCAGTCAGCCTCAGCGCGCTCAGCATGGGGTGGCACGGCAATGTCGTGCTGGTGCGCAAGTCGGCGGTGATCGTCGACAGCGAGGCGATCCACCTGCCCTCGCTCGAGCCGCGCGGCGCGGTGATGGCGGACGTGCGGACCACGGGCGGGATGATCCGCGTCGTCGGCATGCATCTCGACCTGTCGGGGCTGTGGCGACGGCGTCAGGCGGCGGCGGTGCTCGCGCATGTCGACGCCTGCGCGACCCGCCACCCTACCGTGCTGATGGGCGACCTCAACGAATGGAGCGCGGGCTCGGGCTGTCTGCGCGACTTCGGCCGCGACTTCGCGTTTGCCGATACCGGCGCGAGCTTCCATTCGCGCCGCGCGATCGCCCGGCTCGACCGGATCATGGCGTCGCGCGACCTGCGCATCGCCAGCTGCGGCGTGCACAGCAGCGCCGCGGCGCGCAAGGCGTCGGATCACCTGCCGATCTGGGCGACGCTGGAACCCGCATGATCCGGACCGGCGCCGTCAGCTATCACCATTGCCCGGTCGGAGGCTGAGCGGGTGCGCGAGAAGGAACTCCGCCTCGCACTGGTCTGCTATGGCGGGATCAGCCTGGCCGTCTACATGCACGGCATCACCAAGGAGATCTGGCATCTCGTCCGCGCCAGCCACGGCCATCATGCCGGTGGCGACCGCGGGACCGGCAGCCAGGCGGTCTACCGCGACCTGCTCAACGAGATCGAGGCGCAGGGCGCGCTCAAGGTCCGCGTGCTCGCCGACATCATTGCCGGCGCCAGCGCGGGCGGGATCAACGGGATCTTCCTCGCCCAGGCGATCGCGACCGGGCAGAGCCTCGATCCGCTCACCGATCTCTGGCTGAGCTCGGCCGATGTCGAGGCGTTGATCGATCCCCATGCCGCGCCGCATTCGCGCTTCTCGAAGGCCTGGGCCCTGCCGCTCGCCTGGATGGCGGCGGGGCGCAGCGCGGACAAGGTCCAGACGCTCGACGACACGACGCGCGAGGAGGTGAAGGCCAAGCTGTCGCATTTCGTCCGCTCGCGCTGGTTCGAGCCCCCGTTCGGCGGTGCGACCTTTACCGGGCTGCTGCTCGACGCGTTCGACGCGATGGCCGCCAGCGAGCGCGGGCCGCGGCTGTTGCCGCCGGGCCAGCCGCTCGACCTGTTCGTGACGGTGACCGATTTCACCGGCCATCCCGAACGGCTCAAACTCAATTCGCCGCCCGAGGTGGTCGAGACCGAGCACCGCGTCGTCGTCGACTTTTCCGATCATGGCGCGCCGACCGACAGCCTGGCGGACATCCCCGAACTCGCCTTTGCCGCACGCGCGACATCGAGCTTTCCGGGTGCGTTCCCGCCGTTCATGGTCGCCGAGCTCGACGGCGTGCTCGCCGATCGCAAGACGTCCTGGGCGTCGCGCGATGCCTTCCTCAAGCGCATCCTGCCCCGCCAGTCGGCGACCAACGGCGCGGATCAGGTCGTGCTGATCGACGGGTCGGTGCTCGCCAATGCGCCGTTCCGCCCCGCGATCGACGCGCTGAAGGAACGCCCGGCGCGCCGCCAGATCGACCGCCGCTTCGTCTATATCGATCCGTCGCCGGGGATGAAGTTCCGCCTCCCGCCACAGAACGGCACGCCGGGCTTCTTCCAGACGATCATCGGCGCGATCAGCGAATTGCCGCGCCAGCAGCCGATCCGCGACAATCTCGACGCGATCGCCGCGCGCTCGGCGCAGATCGACCGGATGCGCGCGATCATCGATGCGATCCGCCCCGATGTCGAGGCGGAGGTCGAGCAGCTGTTCGGGCACACGCTGTTCCTCAACAGCCCGACCGCGGCGCGGCTCGCCAACTGGCGTGCGCGTGCGCAAAAGGCGGCGGCAAGCAGCGCGGGCTATGGCTATGCCGCCTATGGCCATCTGAAGGTCGCGGGCGTGGTCGAGACGCTGACCTCGCTGCTGTTCCACGCTGGCGGCGAACCCGGGCCGCAGCGCTGGAACCGGATCCGCGCGGCGATCGCGACCGCGGTGACGGCGAGCGGCGCCGAGGAGATCGGCGCGGCGCATGGCGGCGGCGCGAGCCCCGCGACGATCGCGTTCCTGCGACGCTTCGATCTCGGCTTCCGGATCCGCCGGCTGCGCCTGATGGCACGCCGCCTGACGGTGCTCGAGGCCGAGGTCGAGGAGGTCGCGCTCGCGCCGATCCGCGACGCGATCTATGCGTCGCTGTCGGACTATCTCGAATGCCAGCGGACCGATGCGCATGCCGCGCTGCGCCGCGAGGTCCGCACGCTGCGCGACGACGCGATGCCGC
Organism: Sphingomonas sp. STIS6.2; assembly: GCF_000732685.2. Classification (NCBI taxonomy): domain Bacteria; kingdom Pseudomonadati; phylum Pseudomonadota; class Alphaproteobacteria; order Sphingomonadales; family Sphingomonadaceae; genus Sphingomonas; species Sphingomonas sp. STIS6.2. The sequence goes on along the minus strand of NZ_JPDP02000022.1, from coordinate 113,165 downwards.
TGCTCGACGCATTGGCCGCCTCGCTCGACCTCAACCGCCGCGATGCCGAGACCGATGTACGGCTCGCGGAGGCGTTCGTCGCGCTCGACCGACCGGTGCGCCGCTCGATGCTGCTCGCCTATCTCGGCTTCCCCTATTTCGACACCGCGACGCTGCCGCTGCTGCAGGGTGAGGGGCTCGACGAATTCGATCCCATCAAGGTCGACCGGATCGCCCCCGACGACGCGGTCGCGATTCGCTCGGGCGGGGCGGAGGCGACGCTGAAGGGGATCCAGTTCAACAGCTTCGGCGCGTTCTTCAGCCGCGCCTACCGCGAGAACGACTATCTCTGGGGCCGGCTGCACGGTGCCGAACGGATGATCGACATCACCGTCTCGACGCTGCCCCCGTCGGTGCGGATGAAGCCCGGCCGCGTCGCCGCGATCAAGCGCGCTGCGTTCCTCGCCATCCTCGACGAGGAGGAGGAACGGCTGACCGCGGTGCCCGGCCTGTTCGCGGATCTGCGGCGCGAGATCGGCTGAAACGCACGGCCCGTGACCGCCGGCCCGGTCCGGAACAGGGTTAAGTTGGCGCAAGGCTGGCCAAAAGCGGACGGCGGCTTTACCCCCGGGCGGATGCAAGGGGATAAGTCATGCAGTTCCTGAAGATCCTGTTCTGGTGCCTGCTGGCGTTCATCGCCGCAGTCTTCACCATCGCCAACTGGGCGACCGTGCCGATCCGGCTCTGGGGCGGCCTGATCGCCGACGTGAATCTGCCGATGCTGTTGCTGGTCACGTTCCTGATCGGGTTCCTGCCGACCTTGCTCTACAATCTCGCGATGCGCTGGCGCCTGCGTCAGCGGCTCGCGACCGCGGAGCGGACGATCCTCGACCTGCGCGCCGCGCATGCCGTGCCGCCGGTGGGCTACCCTACCCCGTCCTATCCGACTCCGTCCTACCCTGAGGAACCGGCCGTCGCGTCCGCCATCCCGCCCGCCGCCGCGCCGACCGCGGTCCCGCCGGGAGTCGCATGATGAGCAGCCCTATCTATGTCGCGATCGACACCCCCGATCTGGCCCGCGCCAAGGCGATCGCCGGGCGCGTCCGCCACCATGTCGGCGGGATCAAGCTCGGTCTCGAATTCTTCTGCGCACACGGCCAGCCCGGCGTGCATGCGATGGCCGAGTTCGACCTGCCGATCTTCCTCGACCTCAAGCTCCACGACATTCCCAATACCGTCGCCAAGGCGGTGCAGGCGCTAGGCGGGCTCGCCCCCGCGATCCTGACCGTCCATGCCAGCGGCGGTCGCGCGATGCTCGAGGATGCGAAGGCCGCCGCGCCGGTCGGGACCAAGGTGATCGCGGTGACGATGCTCACCAGCCTCGATGTGTCCGATCTCACCGCCACCGGGATCACCGGCAGCGCGCACGACCATGTCGCACGGCTGACCGAACTGGCGCGCGACTCCGGGGTCGACGGCATCGTCTGCTCGGGCGCCGAAGTCGCCGCGGCCAAGGCGATCTGGCCCAAGGGGTTCTTCGTCGTGCCCGGCGTCCGCCTGCCCGACGGCCATGTCGGCGACCAGAAGCGCGTCGTCACCCCGCGCGCGGCGCTCGACGCCGGCGCCTCGATCCTCGTGGTCGGTCGCCCGATCACCCAGGCCGAAGACCCCGACACCGCCGCGCGCGCGATCGCCGCGACGCTCTGACCCCCACCGTCCACGGTCATCCTGACCCTCTACCCCCGTCATCCTGACGAAAGTCAGGATCCAGAGTAACGCACGCTGGCGGCCATGGCTCTGGATCCTGACTTTCGTCAGGATGACGGACGGTTTGCGGGACAGGTTCACGCCGCCTCCGCCGAAAGGCACCGAAGGAACATCATGACTACCGCCAAGATCTGCGGCCTCTCGACCCCCGCGACGCTCGACGCCGCGATCCGGCACGGGGCGAGCCATGTCGGCTTCGTCTTCTTCCCCGCCTCGCCGCGCCACGTGACCTTCGACAAGGCCGCCGAACTCGCCGCGCGCGTGCCCGGCCATGTCGCCAGGGTCGGCGTGTTCGTCGATCCCGAGGACGAGATGCTCGAACAGGCGATCGCATCCGCGGCGCTCGACGTGCTGCAGCTCCACAAGGTCACGCCCGCACGCGCCGCCGCGATCCGCGCGCGGTTCGGGATCGAATTGTGGGTCGCCGTCGCAGTGCGCACGCGCGGCGATCTCGACGGTGCGCACGCGTTCGTCGGTGTCGCGGATCGCATCCTCTACGACGCGAAAACCCCCGATTCGGCCGCGCTGCCCGGTGGGATGGGACTGCGCTTCGACTGGGACCTGCTCGACGGGTTCCGGCATCCGCTGCGCTGGGCGCTGTCGGGCGGGCTCGACCCGGCGAATGTCGCCGAGGCGATCCGGCGGACCGGCGCCGAACTGGTCGACGTGTCCTCGGGGGTAGAGAGCGAACCCGGCACGAAGGACGAAGCGAGGATCGCGGCATTTCTGAAGGCAGTCGCTGCGCTCTAGCACCACCCCGGCGAAGGCCGGGGCCCAGTTGGGGACGGTGCATTGCCGGGTCCTGCCCGTCACCACGACCTTCCCGACTGGACCCCGGCCTTCGCCGGGGTGGTGCGTATCAGAAACGCTAGGGGTGACAGCGTTTTCCGAAATGCTAAAGCGCTCCGCATGAACGCTCCCAATTCCTACCGCGCCCAGCCCGACGAACGCGGCCATTTCGGCGATTTCGGCGGCCGTTACGTCGCCGAGACGCTGATGCCGCTCGTCCTCGAACTCGACGAGGCGTACCGCGCCGCCAAGGCCGACCCTGCGTTCAAGGCGCAGTTCGACGACCTGCTCGAACATTATGTCGGCCGCCCGAGCCCGCTCTACTACGCCGAACGCCTCACCGAGGCCCTGCGCGAGTCCGCTCCCGAGGGCATGGGCGCGCAGATCTGGTTCAAGCGCGACGAGCTCAATCACACCGGCGCGCACAAGATCAACAACTGCATCGGCCAGATCCTGCTCGCGATCCGGATGGGCAAGACGCGGATCATCGCCGAGACCGGCGCGGGCCAGCACGGCGTCGCGACCGCGACCGTCTGCGCGCGCTTCGGCCTGCCTTGCGTGATCTACATGGGCGCCAAGGACGTCGAGCGTCAGGCGCCCAACGTGTTCCGCATGAAGCTGCTCGGCGCGGAAGTCCGTCCCGTGACCAGCGGCGCGCACACGCTGAAGGACGCGATGAACGAGGGGATGCGCGACTGGGTCGCGAACGTCCACGACACCTTCTACATCATCGGCACCGCGGCCGGCCCGCACCCCTATCCCGAGATGGTCCGCGATTTCCAGTCGGTGATCGGCACCGAGGCGCGCGCGCAGATGCTCGACCGCGTCGGCCGCCTGCCCGACCTGCTCGTCGCCGCGATCGGTGGCGGATCGAACGCGATCGGGCTGTTCCACCCGTTCCTCGACGATGCCGATGTCGCGATGCTCGGCGTCGAGGCGGCGGGCCATGGGCTCGACAAGCAGCATGCGGCGAGTCTTGCGGGCGGCTTCCCCGGCGTGCTCCACGGCAACAAGACCTATCTGCTGCAGGACGAGGACGGCCAGATCACCGAGGCGCATTCGATCTCGGCGGGGCTCGACTATCCGGGCATCGGCCCCGAGCATGCCTGGCTGCGCGACATCGGCCGCGTCGACTATGACAGCGCGACCGATCAGGATGCGCTCGAAGCGTTCCAGCTGCTCTGCCGGACCGAGGGCATCATCCCCGCGTTGGAGCCGAGCCACGCCATCGCGACGGTGACCAAGAAGGCGCGCACGATGCGGCAGGACCAGATCATCCTGGCGAACCTGTGCGGCCGCGGCGACAAGGACATCTTCACAGTGGCCGAAGCGCTCGGGGTGGCGATTTGAGCCGCCTCGCCGCCACCTTTGCGCGCACCGCGGCCGAGAACCGCGCTGCGCTCGTCGCGTTCGTTACCGCGGGCGATCCCTCGACCGCCGCGACGCCGGCGATCCTCGACGCGCTCGTCGCGGGCGGCGCCGATGCGATCGAGCTCGGCATGCCGTTTACCGACCCGATGGCCGATGGCCCCGCGATCCAGGCCGCCAATATCCGCAGCCTCGCGCAGGGGACGCGCACCGCGGACATCCTCGCGATCGCCACCGCCTTCCGCGCGCGCCATCCCGAGACGCCGCTGGTGCTGATGGGATACGGCAACCCGATGCTGCGGCGCGGCGCCGACTGGTTCGCGCAGGCCGCCGCGGCTGCGGGCGTCGACGGCGTGATCTGCGTCGACGTGCCGCCCGAGGAAGACGATGCGCTTGGGCCCCAGCTGCGCGCCGCCGGGATCGACCTGATCCGCCTCGCCACCCCGACCACCGACGCGGCCCGGCTGCCGACCGTGCTCGATGGCGCGAGCGGGTTCCTCTATTACGTCTCGGTCGCGGGCATCACCGGGCTGCAACAGGCGCAGCAATCCTCGATCGAGGACGCGGTCGCGCGGCTGAAATCGCAGACCGACATCCCGGTCGCGGTCGGCTTCGGCATCCGCACCCCCGAACAGGCGGCGAACGTCGCGCGCGTCGCCGACGGCGTCGTGGTCGGCTCGGCGATCGTCGAGCTGGTCGCGCAGCACGGCACCGCTGCGGCCGAGCCCGTCCGCGCCTATATCACGTCTCTCGCCGATGCCGTCGCGTCCGCAAGAAAGGAAATTCGCATGGAGATCGGCGCATGAGCTGGCTCAACAGCGTCCGCAACGTCCTGCCGTTCGTCGCCAAGCGCGAGACGCCCGAAAATCTCTGGCACAAGTGCAAGGGCTGCGGGCAGATGGTCTTCACCAAGGAGCTGGAGGAAAATCTCCACGTCTGCCCAAAATGCGACCATCACGACCGAATCGGCCCGAAGATCCGGTTCGCACAGCTGTTCGACGAAGGCAGCTGCAGCGAGCTGCCCGCGCCCCCGGTGCCCGAGGATCCGCTCAAGTTCCGCGACCAGAAGCGCTACACCGATCGCCTCAAGGCCGCGCGGACCGACAACAGCGAGCGTGACGCGCTGGTCAATGCCCGCGGCGCGATCGACGGCCACCGCGTCGTCGTCGGCGTGCAGGATTTCGGCTTCATGGGCGGATCGATGGGCCTCGCGGTCGGCGAAGCCTTCGTCCGCGGCGTCGAGGCCGCGATCGAGGACCGCGTACCCTATGTGATCTTCACCGCCAGCGGTGGCGCACGCATGCAAGAGGGCATCCTCAGCCTGATGCAGATGCCGCGCAGCACCGTTGCGATCCAGATGCTCCACGATGCCGGCCTGCCCTATATCGTCGTGCTGACCGATCCGACCTCGGGCGGCGTGATGGCGGCCTATGCGATGCTCGGCGACGTCCAGATCGCCGAACCCAAGGCGACTTTGGCCTTCACCGGCCGCCGCGTGATCGAGAGCACGATCCGCGAGAAGCTGCCCGAGGATTTCCAGACGTCGGAATATTATCTCGAACACGGGATGATCGACATGGTCGTCCACCGGAAAGACCTGCGCGAACAGCTCGGCACCGTCATCGGCTATCTGAGCGCCCGCGAAGCGGCGTAACCTACGCCCTCTCCCCTCGGGGGAGAGGGTCGGGGTGAGGGGCAGCCCAGCACTGCTGCACCCGGAACCGCCCCTCATCCCAGCCCTCTCCGCGGAGGGGAGAGGGAGCTTACCCGACGCCCCCTCCCCGGAGGGGAGAGGGAGCCTATCATGCCCGACCACGCCACCTCCTCATCCCCCGCCGTCCAGGGACAGCTCGACCGGCTGACAGCGCTGTCCCCCGGCGCCGACATCCTCGGCCTCGAGCGCATCACCGCGTTGCTGGCGCGGCTCGGCGACCCGCATCTGTCGCTGCCGCCGGTGTTCCATGTCGCGGGCACCAACGGCAAGGGATCGACCTGCGCGTTCCTGCGCGCCGCGATCGAGGCGGCGGGGCTCAGCGTCCATGTCTATTCGAGCCCGCACCTCGTCCGCTTCAACGAACGCATCCGCCTCGCCGGCCGGCTGATCGACGACGACGCGCTCGCCGCGCTGCTGTCCGAGGTGCTCGACTACGCCGCGGACCTGCAGGCGAGCTTCTTCGAGGTCACCACCGCCGCCGCCTTCCTCGCCTTCGCGCGCACCCCCGCCGCGGCGACGATCGTCGAGGTCGGGCTGGGCGGCCGGCTCGACGCGACCAACGTCATCCCGAACCCCGTCGTCACCGGCATCGCCGCGCTCGGGATCGACCATCAGGCGTTTCTCGGCGACACGCTGCTCGCCATCGCGGGCGAGAAGGCGGGCATCGCCAAGCGCGGCGTGCCGCTCGTCACGATGGACTATGCCCGCCCGCTGCGCGCGCGGATCGCGGGAATCGCCGAGGCGGCGGGCGCCCCCGTCCTCGCGCGCGGCACCGCCTGGACGAGCGAGACGACGCGCACGACGATGCGCTACACCGATGCGGGCGGCACGCTCGTCACCAACCGCCCGCGGCTGGTCGGCCTGCACCAGTCGCGCAACCTCGCGCTCGCGATCGCGATGCTGCGGCACCAGACGGCGCTCGCCATCCCCGAGGCGGCGATGCGCGCCGCCGCGGACGCCGCGCACTGGCCCGCGCGGATGCAGCGCCTGTCCAACGGCCCGCTCCACGCGCGACTGCCCGCCGGCAGCGACCTGTGGCTCGACGGCGCGCACAATCCCAATGCCGCACAGCCGGTCGCGCGCGTGCTGCGGACGCTGGCGGCAGGCCGTCCCGCAACGCTGGTACTCGGCATGCTCGCGAACAAGGATGCCGACGCGGTGCTCGACATTCTCGGCCCGCAGGTCGGCCACGTCGTCGCGCTCCCCGTCCCGGGTCATGCGCACCACGCCCCGGACGCGCTGGCGGCGATCGCCCGACGCGCCGGGTGCAGCGCAGAGACCGCCGCGACGCCGGCCGAGGCGCTCGACCGCATCGCCGCGCAGGGTGACGCGCCGCAGTTCGTGCTGATCGCCGGTTCGCTCTATCTCGCGGGCGAAGTGCTCGCGGGCAACGACGAGCTGCCGCACTGAACCCTTATTGCTATTGACTATCAATAACGAACAAGCGACCTTGGTCTTGTAACCACGGAGTCGCGTATATGACCGATGCCAACCGCTTTGCCGGCACGACGCTTGCCAGCATGACGACGGTGCTGCCGCATCCACTGCCATCGTGCGAAAATGCGCGGGTCGCGCTGTTCGCGATGCGGCGGATGGGTGCGAACGGGCTTGGCGACGCGCGTGCCGCGCACACGCTGTTCACCGCCTTCGGACAGGGGTTTCGCCGGCCGCTGATCCTGATGCGCGCACTGATGGCCGATCTGGCGGGCAGCGCGGCGGGGACGATCGCGATCGCGCCCTGCTGCTGCGCGCGGATGACGCCCGCGGAGGCGGCGTTGCTGTCGATCCTCGCGCGGGTCGAGACCGCGCCCGACACCGCGCGGCTGCTGATGACCGACCTGCTCGGCGTCCGCCGCGTCGACGGCGTCCTCACCAGCGCCGCCGCAGTCGCCGCCGCCTTCGCGGACGAGGGGCGCCCGGTTACGGGCTGAACCGGGCTAGACCGGCTCGCCCGCGCGGGCGTCGCCTTCCCCCTCGACGCCGGCGCTGCCGATCGAGCGATCGATCATGCCCGAACGGCACATCCACCAGAACAGCGCCACGCCCGGGAGGGCGAGCGCCGTCGTCAGCAGATAGAAGTCGACATAGCCGATCGCCTCGATCAGCGCGCCCGCCGTCGTGCCCGTGACGATCCGGCCGACGATGCTGGCGGCCGCCGAAATCAGCGCGAACTGGGCAGCGGTGAAGCGCAGGTCGCACAGCGCGGAGAAATAGGCGATGACCACGACTCCGCCAAAGCCGCTTGCGGCATTCTCGAAACCGATCGCGGCCGCCATGCCGAGATTGGAATGGCCCGATGCCGCCAGCGCTGCGAACGACAGGTTCGATACCCCCATCAGCACCAGCGACAGCAGGACGGACCGCTTCATGCCCATCCGCGCATAGAGGATACCACCGATCAGGATCCCGACGAGATAGGCGATGAAGCCGATGCCGACGTCATAGAAGGCGATCTCGTCGCCGGTGAAGCCCAGATCGTCGAACAACAGTCGCAGCGTCAGGTTCGCCAGCGTGTCGCCGACCTTGAAGATCAGGATGAAGGCGAGGACGACGAACGCGCCCTCCCGCGAAAAGAACTGGACGAAAGGCCCCCAGATCGCCCGAAGCCCCTCGGCAAGGCCGCGGCGTTCGATCGTCGGACGACGGCGCTGCGGCTCGCCGAGCACTAGCCCGGCAATCACCGCAGGCAGTGCGAACATGGCGCAGGCAAGATAGGCCGCGCTCCATCCGGCCCGCTCGGCCACGACCAGCGCCAGCGCACCTGCCCCTGCCGAGCCGATCCGCCAGCCATATTGGCTCATGCCGGACCCGATGCCGAGTTGCCGCGGCTCGAGGATCTCGATCCGGAACGCGTCGATCACGATGTCGAACGTCGCCCCGGCTGCGCCGACCAGGATCGCGGCGGTGGCGGTCTGCGCGATGCTCGCCGCCGGATCGACCAGCGCGAGATTGACCAGCGCCGCAACAACCAGCGCGGCGGTCAGGATCAGCCACGACACCCGCTGCCCCAGCCGGCCAATTACGGGCAACCGCACGCCGTCGACCATCCAGGCCCAGAGGAATTTGAGGTTATAGACGAGGAAGGCGAGGCTGAACGCGGTCACCGTCTTCTTGTCGATGCCGCTTGCCGCGAGGCGCGTCGTCAGCGTCGCGCCGATCATCGCATAGGGAAAGCCCGACGAGATCCCCAATGCCAGTGCCGCCAGCGGCGCTCGCTCGAAATAGGGCCGCACGCCGTCACCCCAGCTCTTGGCTGCCATCTCGTCCATCGCCCTACGCTCCCACTCACTTGGGCGGGACCCTAGCGGCAATTTGCGGATGCGCTACCCGTCAGCCGATCAGGCCGCCGCGCGTGCCGTCAGACGGGCGCGCTGAACAGTCGCAGGCCCGAGGGCAGCTTCTTCGGCTCACTCCCCGCCATCCGTGCCTCGATCGCCGCGATCGCGGCGAGCAGGTCGCGCTGCGAATAGGGTTTGGAAAGACAGCCCGCTGCCAGCGTCGTCGCCTCGACCGGGCAATTGCCCGTGACGAACAGCACCGGCACCCCGCGTTCGAGCGCAGCCCGCGCCACGTCGAGCCCCGATCCGTCGCTCAAACTGACATCGGCGAGGATCAGGTCGATCGCGGACTCGCTTTCGATCACCGCCAGTGCATCGCTGACCCGGTCGACCGTCGCGACCACGGTGAATTTCGATTCGGTCAGGAAATATTCGGTGTCGAACGCGACCAGCGGTTCGTCCTCAACAACCAGCAAGCGGATGATCAGCCGCTTCTTCTTTGCGAACAGCATCGACATCACGCCCCTTCGCGCAACGAATGGTCGTTACGCCCATGCGACATAACGCACCGCACCACGAAGGGACGCAAATATTTTCGCGCTGCACCCCGATCCATAGTATCAGCCGCGCCATGACGACTTCAAAAGACGATAACCCGACTGCCAGCCCGTCGCACGACGCGCCCGCAACAGCCCCCGCAGTCCCCATCAAGGGCGACCGCATCGCCAAACTACTCGCCCGCGCGGGCGTCGCATCGCGCCGCGACATCGAACGGATGATCGCCGAGGGGCGCGTCGCGCTCAACGGCACCACGCTCGACACGCCGGCGACGATCCTGCGCAACCTTGCCGGCGTCACCGTCGACGGCGATCCGGTCGAGGCGCCCAGCGCGGCGCGGCTGTTCCTCTATCACAAGCCGACCGGCCTGCTCGTCACCGAGCGCGATCCGGCGGGCCGGACGACGATCTATGACCGCCTGCCGCGCGAACTGCCGCGACTCGTTCCCGTCGGCCGGCTCGATCTCAACACCGAGGGGCTGTTGCTGATGACCACCGACGGTGGCCTCAAGCGCCAGCTCGAACTCCCCGCGACCGGCGTCGAGCGCGCCTATCGCGCCCGCGCCTATGGCAACATCACCCAGCCACAGCTCGAGGAGCTGATCGAGGGGATCGAGATCGAGGGCGTCCGCTACGGCTCGATCAACGCCAATATCGAACGTCGCACCGGCGCGAACGTCTGGATCGAGATGATCCTGACCGAGGGCAAGAACCGCGAAGTCCGCCGCGTGCTCGAACATCTGGGTCTCCAGGTCTCGCGCCTGATCCGCACCCGCTACGGTCCGTTCGTGCTCGGTGATCTCGCCCCCGGCCAGATCGGCGAGGTGCTCCAGCACGACGTCGTCGCCTTCCAGAAGGAACTCGCGCGCGGCAAGCCCGAGGGCCCCGGCGCGCGTCCGAACATCGGCATCAGCGCCAGCGCCGGCGCGGGCGCGGGGATCGGCGCCAAGTCGCCCCAGCGTGGCGCCAACGCCCCCCGTCCCGCCCCCTCGGCCAGGCCAGCGACCCCAACACGCCAGCCCGCGCGCAGCCCCTATGCGGCGCCGGCAAGCTCGGGCTTCTCGAGCGGCGCAGCACCGGTCGACCGTGCCGCACGGCCCGCCCGCCCGGCCCGGCCCGAGCGCATCCGCCCGACCGCGGCGATGGTCCGCGGCGACGTCACCGATCCCTGGGCCAAGCCCGATGCACGCGGCGGCAGTCGTGCGGCCGCGACGCATCACGCCCAGCCGACCGGCGCCGGCGCCGGCCGCCCGACCTATCGCCAGGAGCGCGCGGACCGCGGCGAGGAACTGAGTACCAGCCCCAAGATCAAGCATTTCCGCGCCGCCAAGCCGCCCCGCGACCGCGCCGCCCCGACCCGCGTCGGCGGCGGAGGTAGCGCCGGCACGACAGCCCCGCGCCGTCCCGACTCGCCCCAGCGCCAGGATCAGCAACGCGGCTTCCGCCCTCAGACGGACGACTCCCGCGCGCGGACCGGTCTCGACAAGCGTGCCGCGCGCAGTGCCGCGGGTCGCCCCGGTGCGGATCCCCGCCCGCCGCGCGACGCCGCACCGCGCCCCGAACGCGGCAGCCGTCCGCCTGCGCCCGGCAAGGGACCATCAGGGGGGCGCGGTCATCCGCCCCGCGCACCACGCGGAGGTAAACGCTGATGCGGATCATCGCAGGCCAGTATCGCGGCCGCCAGATCGTCGCGCCCAAGGGTGACGCGACCCGCCCGACCGCCGATCGCATGCGCGAGGCGCTGTTCTCGATGCTGACCAGCCGGGTCGGCAGTTTCGAAGGCCTCGCGGTCGCCGATCTCTTCGCGGGCTCGGGCGCGCTCGGGATCGAGGCCTTGTCGCGCGGTGCGGGATCGTGCCTGTTCGTCGAGCAGGACAAGCCCGCGCTCGATGCGCTGAAGGCCAATCTCGCCAAGCTCGGCATTCGCGGCGACGTCCGCGCGACCTCGGTGATGGCGATGGGCCCCGCGCCCGCGCCGCTCGACATCATCCTGATGGATCCGCCCTATGACACCGGGGCAGGCCTCGTCGCGCTCGACAAGCTTGCCCGGCTCGGCTGGACCAGCCCGGCGACGTGGATCAGCCTGGAGACGGCCAAGGCGGAGGTCGTCCAACTGCCGGGCTTCGAGGTCGACGCCACGCGCGTCCACGGCAAGGCGCGGCTGACGCTGCTGCGCCCCGCCTGACGTAACGGTCTCCCGCGCAAGCGGGAGACCCCGTCCTACGCGGCGGCGCGGCGCCCGACGATCAGCAGCCCGCCAAGGCTCAGCACCCCCGCGGCCATCAGATACACCCCGACCAGCCCCAGCCCGCGCGGCGCCAGCGCCTCCGCCACGATCGGCGCGAGCGCGCCGCCGAGCACGCCGCCAAGGTTGAACGTCATCGACACGCCGGTATAGCGCACGCCCGCCGGAAACAGGCTCGGCAGCCATCCGCCGAGCGGGCCATAGGCGAACCCCATCACGAACAGCGCGCCCGACAGCCAGAGCGATACCGTGACCAGCGATCCCGATCCCAGCATCGGCCCCATCAGCGCGCCTACGACGATACAGCCCGCAAACCCGATGCCGAGCATCCGCGCCGCCGAATAGCGATCCGCCAGCACGCTCGCGAGGATCACCCCTGCCGCGAGAAACCAGATCGCGACCAGCTCGACGCCAAGGAACGCCTCGCGCGAATAACCAAGCGTCTTGGTGCCGTAGCCAAGCGCGAACGCGGTCGCGAGATAGAAGAGCGCGAAACACGCGATCACTCCGAACGTCCCCGCCAGCGTCGCGCGCAGATGCCGCGTCAGCAGCTCGGCGATCGGCACGCGCGGGATTGCCTCGGTCTTCTCGGCTTCCAGAAACGCGGGCGTCTCGGTCAGCTTCAGCCGCACCCACAGCCCCAGCCCGACCAGCACCGCGCTGACCAGGAACGGGATCCGCCACCCCCAGGCAAGGAACTGCGCCTCGTCGAGGACCAGGCCGATGATCAGGAACAGCCCGTTGGCGGCGAGAAACCCGACCGGCGCGCCGAGCGGCGGGAACATGCCGAACGTGTTGCGGCGGTGCGGCGGCGCATTCTCGACCGCGAGCAGCGCGGCGCCACCCCATTCGCCGCCCAGCCCCAGCCCCTGCCCCAGCCGCATCAGGCAGAGCAGCGCCGGCGCCCACCAGCCGACTTGCGCATAGGTTGGCAGGAACGCGATCGCGACGGTCGATCCGCCCATCAGCAGCAGCGACGCGACCAGGGTCGACTTGCGCCCGACCCGGTCACCGAAATGCCCGAACAGCACCGCGCCCACCGGCCGCGCGACGAACGCCAGCCCGAACGTCGCATAGCTCAGCAGCAGCTGCGCCGACGCCGACTGGCCCGCGAAGAACAGCGGCCCGAACACGAGCGCCGCCGCGGTCGCGTAGATGTAGAAGTCGTAGAATTCGACCGCGGTGCCGACCAGGCTGGCGGCGAGGATGCGGCGGCTGGACCTAAGCGTGCTCATGCCGCGTGCATCGCCGCCCGCCGCCGCTCCGTCAATCGCGCGTACGTACTCAGCGGCCGAGCGCGTGCGCCACCCCGAGCAGCATCCAGTACAGCCCGCCCGACAACAGCATCGCGACCGGCAGCGTCATGATCCACGCCAGCCCCATGTTCACCAGCGTCCGCCGCTGCAGCCCGCCGCCATTCGCGACGCTCGAACCGGCGATCCCCGACGACAGGATATGCGTCGTCGACACGGGCAGGCCGAACCGGTCCGCCATCAGGATCGTCGCCGCCGCGACCAGCTCTGCCGAGGCACCCATGCCATAGGTCAAATGCGACTTGCCGATCCGTTCGCCGACGGTGACGACGATCCGCTTCCACCCGACCATCGTACCGAGCCCGAGCGCGAGCGCGACCGTGACCTTCACCCAGATCGGGATGTAGCGCGTCCCCTGCTCCAGCCCGCCGCCATAGGTTTTAAGCTCCGTGATCTCCTGCGCGGTAAAGCGCGCCTGCGCGGTCTTGTCGGCCGCGACCAGCTTGGTCGTGTCGAGCACGAGGTACATGTCGTTGCGCAGGTTCGACGTCGCCGCCGCGGGCACCTTGCCGAGCGAGCCATAGCCCTCGATCCGGCGGGTGACGTCGTTCGACAGCGTGGCGAGCGCGCCATAGACGACAGGCTCGGCGACCTGCTTGGATTTCAGCGCGGTGGTGACGCGCGCGCGGGCGGCCTCGACCGTCGCGGGCGTGCCGTCGGCATGCGCGGCATAGGCCGACGACGCCGCGCGGGCGCTCTGGACGAACGCCGGCGTCGCGCTTTCGGGCATCGTCCGGTTCAGCGCATAGGCGGTCGGTGCGCAGCCGATCAGGATGAGCATGATCAGCCCCATCCCCTTCTGGCCGTCATTGCTGCCATGCGCGAAGCTGACCGCGGTGCAGGTGCCGATCAGCAGCGCACGGATCCCGCGCGGCGGCGGCGTATCGCTCTCGGGCGCCTCGTACAGCTTGCGATCGCGCAGGAAGCGCTTCATCACCAGCAGCATCAGCAGCGCGCCGACAAAGCCGACCACCGGGCTGAACGCGAGTGCGGAGAGCACCTTGGTCACCTGCGCCATGTCGACGCCCGACGTGCCGTCCGCGCCGCCGTTGATCAGCTGGTTGGCGAGCCCGACGCCGAGGATCGAGCCGATCAGTGCGTGGCTCGACGAATTGGGCAGCCCGACCGCCCAGGTCGCGAGGTTCCACAGGATCGCCGCGAGCAGCAGTGCGAAGATCATCGCGAACCCGCCCGCGCTGCCGACGTTGAGGATCAGGTCGACCGGCAGCAGCGTGATGATCGAATAGGCGACCGCACCCGACGACGTCATCACGCCGACGAAGTTGAAGAAGCCCGACCAGACGACCGCGAGCGGCGCGGGCATCGAATGCGTGTAGATGACCGTCGCGACCGCATTGGCGGTGTCGTGGAAGCCGTTGACGAACTCGAACCCGAGCGCGATCAGCAGCGCGAGTCCGAGGAACGCGAACGCACCGACCGCGAGCGTCTCGCCGACCTGCGCGGTATCGGTGGCGATGCTGAACCCCGCATAGGCCAGCCCCCCCAGCAATATTGCCAAAAAGATCCAGCGCCCGGCCGGATGCAGATCATGATCGAGCCGCGGTCCGCTGCGCGGTGCGCGGTCGATCGCGTCGACCGTTAATGGGGAAGTAGCCATGATCGCGCAGTCGGCCCTAACGATTACAACTTTATGACAACGCGATGCATCGCCGCGCGGCGATACCAGAATGACACAGTGAC
>NZ_JPDP02000022.1:0-98356 GCF_000732685.2 Sphingomonas sp. STIS6.2 | reverse complement strand
GGGGGGGGAGGACCGCCGCGCCTTTGACAGAGCGGTCCTCCTTCAATCGCGCATCGGATCGAGCGCGAAGACGCTACCCCGTCACCGCCCCGCGAGGCTTGCCAGCTGCGTCCCGTTGCGCGTCAGCAAGGCGGCGGTCTGCACCGTTGCGTCCTGCATCATTTCCGCGCGGCACCGGCGCGACTCGGCAAAGGCATTCAGCCCGCCGGTCCGCGGGGCGCAGGTCCGGTTGACCGCCGACTGCACGCGACGCGCAAGCACACGCCGCCCGGCGTCGCTGGCCAGGTCGAGCCCGGCATGCGAGACACGGATCGTGACGGGGTCGCGCACCGGATCGGCGGCAGCGCCGGTCGCAAAAAGGCACGCGGAAGCGATCGCCGCCGAAGCGACGCTGTGGAGGATCTTCATGATGACGTCCTTTGCTGGTCCTGCGGTCCGCAGGCACACCGGCCTGCGCGCGACTAAGCCCGACCGTCGGGAGGAGCGTCTCTGCGCGGCCTCTCCGACGAAGACCCTCGTCGCTGCGCACGCCCTACGCCCGGATCGTTACGCGCCCGCGACGGTTTGGCGACGGTTCGTCGGTCGCCCCGCGATTTCGATCACCCCGCACCTCGGTGGCGACCGAACGCGCGTTCACATCCCCGGATAGCGTGCGAATTCGGGCAGGCTCGCCAGGTCCGCCATCCACGCCAGCCGCTCCGCGACCTGGATTTGCGCGCCCGGTGCGACCGACTCGGGATCGTCGAGCGTGCACGACTGGATGTCGATGATCCCCGGCAGCGCGACCGGGTTGGTGTAGAACAGTCCGGTCCCGCACGTCCCGCAAAACTGCCGCCGCCCGTGCTCGGACGACGCATAGGTCACCGGATCGCCCGAAATCATCACCTGCTCGGTCCTGAACGCGATCCAGCCGACCATCGGCGCGCCTGCGCTTCGGCGGCAATCCTTACAGTGGCACAGCGCATGATGCGCCGCCTCGCCCGTCGCGACATAGTGGATCGCTCCGCAGTGGCATCGTCCCGACAACATGCACGCCTCCTGTTGATATTCTCGATTTGTTCCACACATCGCTGCGCCGTGCAAGCCTTAGCCGCTTGCCCGATCGCGCCCCGTTCCCTACCTGTTCACCGGTGAACCAGATCGCCCATCCGTCCGACGCAAACCGCCAGCCGCCCTATCTCCGCGGCCTCAACGATCCCCAGCGCGAGGCGGTGCTGACCACCGACGGCCCCGTCCTGATCATCGCGGGCGCGGGCACCGGCAAGACCGCGGCGCTGACCGCGCGACTTGCGCACCTGATCTTCACCAAGAAGGCGTGGCCGTCGGAGATCCTCAGCGTCACTTTCACCAACAAGGCCGCGCGCGAGATGCGCGAGCGCGTCGGGCGTCTGGTCGGCGACGCGGTCGAGGGGATGCCGTGGCTCGGCACCTTCCACGCGATCGCCGCAAAGATGCTGCGCCGCCATGCCGAACTCGTCGGGCTGCAGTCCAACTTCACGATCCTCGATACCGACGACCAGCTGCGGTTGCTGAAACAGCTCATCCTCGCCGCTGATATCGACGAGAAGCGCTTCCCGACGCGCAGCCTCGCCGGGCTGATCGACCAGTGGAAGAACAAGGGCCTCGTCCCCGCCGATATCGATGCGGGCGAGAGCGAGCGCTACGCCAACGGCCGCGGCGGCGAGCTGTACGAGCAATATCAGACCCGGCTGCGCGCGCTCAACGCCTGCGATTTCGGCGACCTGCTGCTCCACATGCTCGTCATCCTGAAGACGCACCGCGACGTGCTGGCGCAGTATCAGCAGCGCTTCAAATACATCATGGTCGACGAGTATCAGGACACCAACTCGTCGCAATATCTCTGGCTGCGGCTGCTCGCGCAGGAGCGCAAGAACATTGCCTGCGTCGGCGACGACGACCAGTCGATCTATTCGTGGCGCGGCGCGCAGGTCGAGAACATCCTGAAGTTCGAACGCGATTTTCCGGGCGCGAAGGTCATCCGTCTCGAACAGAATTACCGCAGCACGCCGCACATCCTCGGCGCCGCGAGCGGCGTGATCGCCAACAATGGCGGCCGCCTCGGCAAGCAGCTCTGGACCGAGCTCGACGTCGGCGAGAAGGTCAAGGTCATCGGCGTCTGGGACGGCCCCGAGGAAGCGCGCCGCGTCGGTGAGGAGATCGAGAGCGTCCGTCGCACGGGCAAGAGCCTCGACGAGGTCGCGATCCTCGTCCGTGCGCAGCACCAGACGCGCGAGTTCGAGGACCGCTTCATCGCGATCGGCATGCCGTACAAGATCGTCGGCGGCTTCCGCTTCTACGAACGCGCCGAGATCCGCGACGCGCTCGCCTATCTCCGCGTCGTCAACCAGCCCGCGGACGATCTCGCCTTCGAACGCATCGTCAACGTCCCCAAGCGCGGGCTCGGCGACAAGGCGGTCGCGCGCATCCACCAGCTCGCGCGCGCCACCGGCACCCCGCTGACCACCGCCGCCGCCCGCATCCTCGACACCGACGAGCTGACCGGGGCTGCAAAGAAGTCGCTCGGCCGCCTCGTCGGCGACATCGCGCGCTGGCGCGACATGGCGACCAGCCTGCCCCACGCCGAACTCGCCCGCCAATTGCTCGACGAGAGCGGCTATACCGCGATGTACCAGGCCGAGAAATCGGTCGAGGCGACCGGCCGGCTCGAGAATCTGAGCGAGCTCGTCCGCGCGATGGAAGAATATGACTCGCTCGGCGCGTTCCTCGAACATGTCTCGCTGGTCATGGACAATGAGGGCGGCGCTCAGGATCCGCAGGTCACGATCATGACCATCCACGCCGCCAAGGGCCTCGAATACGACACCGTCTTCTGCGTCGGCTGGGAGGAAGGGCTGTTCCCCTCGCAGCGCTCGCTCGACGAGGGCGGCGTCAAGAGTCTCGAGGAGGAACGCCGCCTCGCCTATGTCGCGATCACGCGCGCGCGTCGCCTGGCCGTCATCCTCCACGCCGCCAACCGCCGCATCTACGGCCAGTGGAATTCGTCCATCCCCTCGCGTTTCGTCGCCGAATTGCCCGACGAGCATACCGACACCGAGACGACGATGTCGGGCGGCGCGAGCCTGTGGCAGGCGAACTGGTCCGACCGCGCCGACCCGTTCGCCGACGTCGCACGCGGCACCGGCCGCGGCCCCGGCTGGCAGCGCGCGGCCACACCCGGCGGCGGCTTCTCGACCAAGCCCGCCCGCGTCGTCGAAAGCCGGTCCAGCGCGATCAGCCTCGGCAACAAGGGCCGCGACGATCTTTCCCTCGGCCAGCGCGTGTTCCACCAGAAGTTCGGCTATGGCAGCATCGCCGAGATCGAGGGCAACAAGCTCGAGATCGACTTCGAACAGGCCGGCCGCAAACGCGTCATGGACAGCTTCGTCACGATCGCACCGTAGGACGACCGGTCGGCGCCAACCTGTACGGGAGCCGACAACCCCGTTCAGGAACGATGCCGAACCAGGATCGTATCGTCCTTCCAGCCCGATCTCGGGCAAGAGGACACCCCATGAAGTTTACGAATCTCATCGCCGCCGGGCTCGCCTTCGCCACGCTCGGCCTCGGCGTGGCCGCGCCCGCCGAAGCCCAGCGCGATCGGGGCCATAGCCAGCAGTATCGCGACAACGATCACCGCGGCGACCACCGTGCCGATCGTCGCGACTATCGCCGCAACGACCATCGCGGCCGCCACGACGGCCGCCGCTTCCGTGGCCGCGACAATGATCGTCGCAACTGGAACAACAATCGCCGTTGCCGCACCGAATGGCGCAACCATCGTCGCGTCCAGATCTGTCGTTGACGAAAGGCGGGTGGCGGCGCGATGTCGCCACCCGTTACCGGGACACCCTACCGTGAAAGGATTTCGATCATGAAGCGCTCTCTCGGCCTCGCGACGATGATCGCCGCGACTTGCCTGTCCGCCGCCGCCCCCGCCGTCGCGCAGACCAGTGCCGACAACGCCCGTTTCGCCGCCGCCCAGGCGCGCCTCGACAGCGAGTTGCAGATCTTCCGCGAGGAATTCGATCGCCACCAGTCGCTGCGCGGCAATCGTGGCGGCAGCTATGTTCCGCCGGCGCCGCAGGGCGGCTATCGCCAGGCACCCGACCGGTATGAGGGCGGCTATCCCGACGAGCGCGACGAGGGCAATTACGACCCGGCCCGCGACTATCGCGTCGGCCCCAATTATCATGAGCGCACCCTGTCCGCCAACGACCGCGTCTATGCGGGGCAGGACGGCCGCTATTACTGCAAGCGCAACGACGGCACGACCGGGCTGATCATCGGCGCGGCAGGTGGCGGCATCCTCGGCAACGTGATCGACGGCGGCCGCTCGCGGATCGTCGGCTCGCTGCTGGGCGCCGCCGCGGGTGGCCTCGCCGGGCGCGCGGTCGAGCAGAACAACAGCCAGATCCGCTGCCGCTGATCGCGTGCGGCGACCGGGCGTCCATCACGCCCGCCGCCGTTCGCGCCCCCCTCCCCCGAACCCCCCGTCATCCTGACGAAAGTCAGGATCCAGAGCCACGAGCGACACCGCCTCCGGCTCTGGATCCTGGATCAAGTCCAGGATGACGGGTCCTTGGATTCCCCTACTTCGCCGGCCCCATCAGCTTCTGCGCGAAATACGTCATCTGCAGCGCCTGCATCCGCGCCCCCTGCTCGATGTCCGCGTCGCCAGAATGCCCGCCCGCGGTATCCTCGTAGAACAGATACGGCAGGCCATATTCCTTCAGCCGCGCGGCGAACTTGCGCGCATGCTGCGGCCCGACCCGGTCGTCCTTGGTCGTCGTCCAGATATAGGGCTCGGGGTAAGCCCCGCCGCGCTTGATGTTCTGATAGGGCGAAATCGTCTCGAGAAACGCCTTCTCGGCGGGGATCTTCACCGACCCATATTCATCGACCCATGACGCACCCGCGGCGATCTGTTCGTAGCGGATCATGTCGAGCAGCGGCACCTGGATCGTCACCGCCTTCCACAGATCGGGATGCTGGTTGAATTCGACCCCCATCAGCAGCCCGCCATTCGACCCGCCATAGATGCCGAGCGTCGCCGGGCTGGTCAGCTTGCGCGCGATCAGGTCCTGCCCGACCGCGGCGAAATCGTCATAGATGATCTGCCGCTTGGTCTTGCGCCCGGCATCATGCCATTTCGGCCCGAATTCGCCACCACCACGGATATTGGCGAGCACGAAGCTGCCCCCGCGCTCGAGCCACAGCTTGCCCATCACCCCCGAATAATAGGGCGTCATCGACGATTCGAACCCGCCATAGGCGGTCATGATCGTCGGCGTCGTCCCGTCGAGCGGCACGTCCTTCCGGTGGACGATGAAATAGGGGATCTTCGTCCCGTCGGTCGACACCGCCTCGAACTGCTCGACGACGTCGCGCGACGCGTCGAACTTCGCAGGGAGCGCCTTGATCTGCTTGGGCACGCCGCCAGGCCCGGCATCGAGCGTCCACAAGGTCGTCGGCGCGAGGAACCCCGTCACCTGCACGAACGTCGCATTGCTGCGATCGGTCGTGCTGGCGACGTCGACCGAGGCATTGTCGGGCAGCGCGACCGCGCGCGACGTCCAGCCCCCCTTGCCATGCGTGAACACCATCGCCCGCCCGCGGACATTGTCATAGACGCTGGCGACCACGTGATCGCGCGTCACCGACACGCCGTCGACCGACTGGCGATCGGTCGGCGCGAAGACCAGGGTCGGCGTGAACCGGCCCTTACGCACCTCGGCGAGCGGCGCCGAGGCGATCGCGCCGGCGGGGATCCGCCCCCACGCCTCGCTGGTCGAGAAGATCACCTGCCCGTCGACCATGCCTGAGGGAAAGACGCGGTCGGGAACGTCGAGCTTCACGAGCCCGGCCGGCGTGACGACATGCTTCTCGCCGCCGAAAAAGGCCGGGCGCCGCTGGATCATCGTCACGCGGTTGCCCTGCCCGTCGGTCATCACGCTGGCATAGGTGCCGAGCTGGTCCGACGCCTCGCCGCGGAAGATCTCGCGCGCGGCGCTCAGCGGCTGGCCGCGCTTCACCTCCTTGACGACGAACGGATAGCCCGACGCGGTCATCGACCCCGCGCCCCAGTCGCGCGCGACCAACAGCGTGTCCTTGTCGACCCAGCTCGCGCCCTGCTTCGACGTCGACAGCGCAAAACCGTTCGCGACGAACTGCCCGGTCTGCAGATCGAATTCGCGGTAGGACACCGCATCCTCGCCGCCCTCGGACAGCGAGACGAGGCACAGCCGCTCGTCGGGCTGGAGGCAGGACGCGCCCTTCCACACCCATTTCTTGCCCTCGGCCTTGCTCAGCGCGTCGAGATCGAGCGCGGTCGTCCAGGCAGGATTGGCCTGCGCGTAGCCCGCCTCGCTCGTCCACCGCCAGATGCCCTGCGGATGCTCGGCATCGCGCCAGAAATTGTAGATCCGGCCGAAGCGCTGGTCGGGCATCGGGATCCGGTCCTTCGCCGCCGCGATCGCCAGCGCCTCGGCATAGAAGCTCTTGTAGCGCGGATCGTTCTGCAACCGGGGAAGCGTCTTGGCATTCTCCGCCTCGACCCAGGCGAGCGGCTTGGCGCCATCCTTGTCCTCGAGCCAGATATAGGGGTCGGCGGCGGTGTCCGCGGCCGGGGTTGAGGTTGGGGTCGGGGCAGGTTTTGTGTTCGTCATCGGTGCGACTTGGGCGAGCGCACTGCCCGCCGCAAGGCCGGCGCCGCCCGTCAATATCGTCGCCGCAAGCGCAGCCGTAAGAACCCGCATCGTCCATTTCCCCGAATAGCTTGGCGTCATTCATGACGGTGTCTATCGCGGTCTGCAATGCAGTCCGACCAGACAACGGCCCTGGATGGCCTTCCCAAGCCCCGCCGCTTCCTCGCGATCGCCGCCATCTCGGCGGGCACCGCGCTGACCATCATCGACGGCGGCGTCGCCAATGTCGCGCTGCCGACGATCGCACGCGATCTGGGCGTCGACAGCAGTGCGGTGGTGACCGTCGTCACCGTCTATCAGCTGATCCTGGCGATGGCGCTGCTTCCCTTTTCGGGGCTCGGCGACCGGATCGGGCTGAAGCGCATGTATCAATATGGCCAGCTCGTCTTCACCGTCGCGACCCTGCTCTGCTTCTTTGCCAAGAGCCTGCCCTTCCTGCTGGTCGTCCGCGCCGCACAGGCGCTCGGCGCGGCGGCCGCGCTCAGCGTATCGTCCGCGCTGATCCGCTCGATCTACCCGTCGCAGCAGCTCGGCCGCGGGCTCGGCATCAATTCGGTGGTGGTATCGAGTTCGGCGGCACTCGCGCCGACGCTGGGCGGGCTGGTCCTCGCGGTCGCACCCTGGCCCTGGGTCTTTGCCAGCGCGGTGCCGTTCGCGATCCTCAGCCTGATCCTCGGGCGCGCCCTGCCCGATCCCGGGCCGCGGAGCGAACCGTTCGACGTGCTCGGCGCGGTCATGTGCGCGGCGATGATCGGGCTCGTCATCGGCGGGTCGGAGACCGCGGTGCACGGCGACAGCCCCGTCGTCTCGGCGGCGATCGTGCTGACCGGGGTGGCGATCGGCTGGATCTTCGTGCGTCGCGAGCGCGGCGAGACCAAGCCGATCCTGCCGATCGACCTGCTCGCCCGCCCCGTCCTCGCGCTGTCCGCGATCGGCGCCTATACCGCGTTCATCGCGCAGATGACGCTGCTGCTGTCGACGCCGTTCCGGCTGACCCAGGCTTACGGCTTTTCCGCCGCCGAGGTTGGCGCCGCGATCGCGCCATGGCCGCTCGCCAACATGGTCGTGGCGCCGCTGTCCGGATGGCTGTCCGATCGCTATCCCGCCGGGCTGCTCGGCGGCATCGGCATGGCCGTCTCGATCGCTGCGCTGCTGCTGCTCGCGTTCATGCCCGCCGATCCGAGCTATTTCGCCATCGCCTGGCGGATGGCGCTGTGCGGCTCGGGGTTCGGGATGTTCATGGCGCCGAACGCGCGCCTGATCATCGGCTCGGCCCCGCGCGAGCGCGCCGCCGCCGCCGGGGGCCTGATCTCGACGGTCCGGCTGGTCGGCCAGACGACCGGCGCCACCGTCGTCGCCGCGCTGCTCGCGATCGGGGTCGGCGCGGGCACGACGCCGCCGCTGGTCGCAGCCGGCATGGCGCTGGTCGCTGGCCTGTGCAGCGTGTCGCGTCTGCGTCCCTCGATCCGCAACCCGCCGATCGACGAGACCCGCGACGTCCAGCCGGCCGCGCAGGCGCGCTAGCCGCCGCCTCCCGTTCAGAACGCCGCGATCGGCCTCGGCTCGCCCAGCATCGCCTGCCGGACCAGCGGGATCGGTGGCCCGCCATAGCGCAGCAGCCGGTCGTGGAACGCCTTCCACGCCCGCCGCCCGCCCCGCCCCGCGGTCCAGTCCTCGCGCAGCCGGCGGATCATCAGCTTGCCCATCGTGTAGTTGAGATAGGCCGGATCATAAGTGCCGCGCAGCGCCTGTTGCCGCGCATTGCCCTCGTCCTGGTAACATTGGTCGACGAACAGCGTGAACGCCTCCGCCTGGCTCATGCCGCGCGCATGCATCCCGATCGCGGCGAGGAACCGGCAGTCGCGCAGCAGCGCGTTCGACAGCTGGCCGATATGGATGTCCGCGCGGCCGCCGCCCAGCCCCGCCTCCCACATCATCTCCTCGGCATAATGCGCCCAGCCCTCGGCATAGCCATAGCCGACGAACACCCGCCCGATCAGCGACGGCACGCGATTGGCGTGGAGGAAATGGACGAAATGCCCGGGCATCGCCTCGTGGATCGAGGTGAAGAGCAGGTCCGCCTTGCCCGGCACGAACGCATCCCGCACCGCTGGCGTCCAGCGCGGATCGGGCGGCGAGATGTAATAGACCGACGGCACGCCGCGATCGAACGGGCCCGGCGGATCGATATAGGCGAGATTCTGCCGGCTATAGGGCGGGCTCTCCTCGACCAGCGCCTGTTCGTTGCCGGCCAGCGTCAGCAGGTCGCGCCGCAGGATGAACGCGCGCAGCATCGGGATCTGGCGGCGCGCCTCGGCGACCGGTCCGTCGACCGGCTTGTCCGCATTCACCTGCGCCAGACAGTCGCGGACCGTCAGGCCGAACGCGAACCGGGCACAGGCCGCGGCGAGCGCGCGCTGGTTGCGCGCCAGATCGGCCCGCCCCGCCGCCTCGAGCGTCCCGATCGGCGTGTCGACCCCCTCGGTCTCGCGCAGCATCTTCGCGAACAGCGCGGGTCCCAGCGCGAACGACCGCGTCGCGCTCGGGCGCTGCGCCTCGACCCAGAGCGCCAGGTCGCGCATCGCCTCCGACGCGGTCATCGCCGCATCGGCGAGTTCGCGCTGCAGCCCCTCGTCCGCGATGCTGGCGAACGCCTTGACCGAATCGTCCATGTAATAGGACGCAAAGCCGCGGAACGCGTTGGCGGCATAGTCGATATGGCTGATCGGCATTGGCGTCGCGAGGTTCGCGCGGATCTGCAGCGTCGCCGCCGGGATCCGGCGCAGCAGCGCGATCAGCGCGCGCATCCGCCGAACCGGGTCGGCATAGGCACGCACGACATAGACATTGGGGTCGAGCCCGCCCGCGACATACCAGGCCGGGTTGCGATGCGGCGCGTCCGCCGCCTCGAGCCAGAACAGCTTGTCGCGCGCCACCATCACCAGATAGTCGCGCTCGAACCGCTGGTCGGGGCTGAGCGCCGCCGCCTCGAACCGTCCCGCCGCCGCGATCGACCGGTGCAGGAACGCCGCCTGCCGACCCAGCCCCGCAGCGCTCCAGTCGGGCAGCCCGCCATCATGCTCATGCCGCCCCTGATAGACCGCAAAGGCCGGGTCGAGCGCGAACCACGTCGCGACGAACCGGTCGCGAAACGCAGTCCACGCATCGGGCGCGATCGCAGCGACGGGGGCGGTGACGGGCGTGGCGGCGACGCGGTCCCGCGTCTGCGGATCGTCCGGCGTACAGCTGCCCAGCGCCAGCAGCAGCGCCGCCGTCCTCGCCGGGAACCTCGTCCGCATTGATCTCCCCCCTCACGCCGTAGCGTGCCCGCAATGCTGCCAGCGGAATCGCGCGGACGCCAGAGTTGGAACGGCCAATAGCCCGGACCGTTAACGTAAGGACCTTGGCGACAACCCCGGAGATTGACATGCCCTTCATTAAAACCCGAGACGGCACAGACATTTACGTCAAGGACTGGGGCAGCGGGCGGCCCGTCATCCTCACGCATGGCTGGCCATTAAATGCCGACAGCTGGGATGCGCAGGCGATGGCGCTGGCCGAGGCGGGCTTCCGCGCGATCGCCTATGACCGCCGCGGCTTCGGACGGTCGGGCCAGCCCTGGTCGGGCTATGACTATGACACGCTGACCGACGATCTCGCCGACGTCATGGCCGCGACCGGCGCGACCGAGGATGCGACGCTCGTCGGCTTCTCGATGGGCGGCGGCGAGGTCGCGCGCTACATGAGCCGCCACGACGGCAAGGGCGTGATCGCCGCCGGGCTGATCGCCTCGGTCGTGCCCTATATGCTCAAGACCGACGACAATCCCCACGGCGTCCCCGAAGCGACGCTCGCCAGCATCGGCGCCGGGATCAAGGAGGATCGCCCCGCCTTCTTCCGCACCTTCCTGCAGCAGTTCCTCGGCGTCGGGTTCATCACCTCGCCGGTCAGCGACGAGATGGTCGACTGGGTCTGGGGTCTGGCGATGCAGGCGGGGCTGCGCCCGACGCTCGCCTGCGCCGAATCGTTCGGCCATACCGACTTCCGCGCCGACCTCGCCGCGTTCCGCGTGCCGACGCTGATCGTCCACGGCACTGCCGACAAGACCGTCCCGATCGACGCCACCGGCCGCGCCGCGGCGACGGGCATCGCGGGCTCGCAGCTGGTCGAATATGACGGCGCCCCGCACGGGCTCACGCTCACCGAAAGCGACCGCTTCACGCAGGACCTGCTGCGCTTCCTCGGCCGGTAACCCCGCCTGCCAATCCTCCCCCGCAAGGGGGAGGATCGTAAGTCAGTTCCCCAGCGGCACGATCACCTCGTCCGGGTGCGCGACGTTCAGCTCCTTGCGGACCATCTCGTCGACCATGTCCGGATTGGCATGGTCCGGGTTGAGCAGCGCCACCCGGTTCTTGAGCACCTCGCGCTTGCGGTCGAGCACGGCATAGTCGCGCTCCCGCTTCGCCAGCTGCCGCTTGTAGTCGCCATACGCGAACATCCCGTTCGGCCCGAGCACGGCATAGGCGCCGAAGAACGCCATCAGCGTCAGCCCCAGCGCAGGCCAGGCGGCCTTACGCATCGTCCGCCGCAACTTGGTGCTCTTCGTCGTGCTGGTCGTGCGCGCCATGGGGTCCTCCGGGTCTTAGCCTATCAGCCGCCGATCAGGATGTCGCGACCCGCATAGCGCGCCGCGTCGCCCAGCTCTTCCTCGATCCGGATCAGCTGGTTGTACTTGGCGAGCCGGTCCGACCGCGCAAGGCTGCCCGTCTTGATCTGCCCGCAATTGGTCGCGACCGCGAGGTCGGCGATCGTCGAATCCTCGGTCTCGCCCGAGCGATGCGACATGACCGCGGTGTACTTGGCGCGCTGTGCCATCGACACGGCTTCCAGCGTCTCGGTCAGCGTGCCGATCTGGTTGACCTTCACCAGCAGCGAATTGGCATAGCCGCCCTCGATCCCGCGCTTCAGCCGCTTCGGGTTGGTCACGAACAGATCGTCGCCGACCAGCTGGACCTTGTCGCCGATCAGGTCGGTGAGCGTCTTCCAGCCCTCCCAGTCGTCCTCGCCCATGCCGTCCTCGATCGAGAAGATCGGATAGCGGCGCGTCAGGTCGGCGAGATACTCGGCCATCTCGGCGCTCTCGAGGATCTTCCCCTCGCCCGAAATGTCGTACTTGCCGTTCTTGTAGAACTCGGTCGCGGCGCAATCGAGCGCGAGCATCACGTCCTCGCCGGGCTTGTAGCCGGCCTTCTCGATGCTCGACATGATGAAGTCGAGCGCCTCGGTCGTGCTGCCGATGTTCGGCGCGAAACCGCCCTCGTCGCCGACGCTGGTCGACAGGCCCTTCGCGCTCAGGCCCTTCTTCAGCGTGTGGAAGATCTCCGAGCCGCAGCGCACCGCCTCGAGGATGTTCGACGCGCCGACCGGCACGATCATGAATTCCTGGAAATCGATCGGGTTGTCGGCATGCTCGCCGCCATTGATGATGTTCATCATCGGCACCGGCAACAGATGCGCCTGGACGCCGCCGACATAGCGGTACAGCGGCAGGCCGCGCGCTTCGGCGGCCGCCTTGGCCGCGGCCAGGCTGACGCCCAGGATCGCGTTCGCGCCCAGCCGCGCCTTGTTCTCGGTGCCGTCGAGCTCGATCATCGCGCGGTCGAGGTCCGACTGGTCCTCCGCGTCCATGCCCAGCACCGTGTCGGTGATCTCGTCATTGACCGCGTCGACCGCGCTGTCGACGCCCTTGCCGCCCCAGCGCGTGGCGTCGCCGTCACGCTTCTCGACCGCCTCGTGCGCACCGGTCGAGGCGCCCGACGGCACCGCGGCGCGGCCGAAGCTGCCATCCTCGAGCAGGACGTCGACCTCGATCGTCGGATTGCCCCGGCTATCGAGGATCTGGCGGGCGTGAATGTCGATGATTGCGGTCACGTAACGATGCTCCTACAAATCCCCAAGCTGGTCGATCGCCCGGGACGTTCGCGCTGCCTCTACCGCCTCGCGTCATATCGGGCAATCGGGCCGACTAGGGGAACCGTGCCTGCGCACCGGTGTTGAGGGCGTAGCATTTCGAAAGGGACGACCATGGCCGATACCGACGCACAGCCGATGACCACAGGCGATGTCGCCGCCGCCGGCACTGCCACCATCGCAGAGCCGCTGAAGGGCGGCGTCACGCGGCTCGACGACGCCGCTGACACCACCGGCACCAAGGCGACCGAGGCCAAGCAGGTGATCAAGGACAATGCGAGCAAATATGGCCAGCAGGCCGCCGACAAGGCGCGTCTGTTCGCCGAGGACGGCAAGGCCCGCGCCGGCACCGCGCTCGAGCAGGTCGCACAGTTGCTGACCGACGCCGCTGCGCAGGTCGATGACAAGCTCGGCGCGCAATATGGCGGCTATGCCCGCAGCGCCGCGGACAGCGTCTCGGGCTTCGCCGAGCAGGTCCGTAGCAAGGACATCGACGCACTGGTCGACGACGTCACCGCACTGGTCCGCAAGTCGCCCGCCGTTGCGGTCGGTGCGGCCGCGGCCCTCGGCTTCGTCGTGGCACGACTGGTCCAGTCGGGCATCGATGCAAACCCGAAGGACTGAGGTCTTGGCGGATCCCATCCCCTTTGCGCTCGATGGTGAGGAAAGCCTGACCGCGGTCGTCGGCCGTCTGGCCGGCGAGACGCGCGCGCTCGCGACCGCGGAAATTGCGGTGTACAAGGCAAAGTTCGGCGAGACGGCGACGGCGTACAAATCGGCGGCGATGTTCTTCGCCATTGCCGGGGTGTTGGCGCTGGCCGCGTTGATCGCACTTCTGGTCGGTGCGATCTTGACGCTGGCGACGCTGGTGGGGCCAGGATGGGCGACGGCCATCGTCGTCCTTGTCGTGCTGGCGATTGCCGGCGCGCTCGCGATGGTCGGCAAGTCGAAGCTTAAGCCCGAAAGCGAGCCCGCCACATGACATCCGCCAAAGTCGCCGCCGCAGAGATCGAAGCGGCCCTCGCCCGCCAGCGCGTCATGATGACGATCGGGCAGTTGCAGGACCGCCTCAATCCGCGTCGGCTGGCGCTCAACGCCAGCCGCGACGTTGCCGATGTCGGCACCGCCGCGCTCAATGCCAGTGTCGAGACGGTACGCCGCAACCCCGGTCCCGCCGCGGGCGCCGCGGCTGTGGCGGGCCTGTTTCTCGCCCGTCACCGTATCGTCGGACTGTTTCGCCGCGGGCGCTGATCGCGCCCCAACCATATTGTCCCGGCCGCGTCCCGATGGCGCCGCCGGAAATCAGAAGGACCGTCCCATGACCGACGCCCACACCAAGATCGAAAACGCCGAACATCGCCTGCGCGAGGGTCTCGACACCGTTCGCGACACCGCCGCAAAGGTCTATCACGACGCCGGCGACAAGGCCGCCGAGGCGCTCGACGCGTCGAAGGAAACCGCACGTCGTACCGTCAACAGCCTCGAATCCAACCCGCTCGGCATTCTCGTCGGCGGCCTGGTCGTCGGTGCGCTCGCGGGTGTGCTGATCCCGCGCTCGGCACGTGAGAAGTCGTTGCTCGCGCCGCTCGGCAAGCGTCTCGGCGAGACCGCGATCGCCGCCACCGCCGCCGCCAAGGCGGCCGGCCAGTCGGAGCTCGGCGAGCTCGGCCTTACCAAGGACAATGCCCGTGGCCAGGCCAAGGGTCTCGTCGAGGGGATCGTCAAGGCGCTGACCACCGCGGGTACCGCAGGTGCGAAGGCCGTTTCGCAAAAGACCCCCGGCTAAAGGACCGGTCCGCAAAGGGTTCAAAGCGCGGGTCGAACACGCTAGGGCGTCTGCAACCCCCATTCCAAGGACAGCAGCGCATGAGCAAGCTTCATCTCGTATTCGGCGGCCGCGTCAGCGACCCGCGCACCCTGGATTTCAACGACCTCAGCAAGATCGAATTCGTCGGTGTGTTCCCCGACTATGCCAGCGCCGAAAAGGCCTGGCGTGCTGCAGCGCAGCGCACGGTCGACGATGCCGAGATGAAGTTCGTCGTCGTGCATCTCCACCGCATGCTCGAGCCGAACCTGACCACCACCCCAACGGCGTAACACGCCGCACGGCGACGAGGCGGCCCGGACCGCGGTCGGCACCCGGTGCCCGACCGCCCACCGCCTCTACGCCCTATGGCTGGCTTAGGACGGCAATCCCCAATCCGTCATCCCGACGAAAGTCAGGACCCAGAGCCGCAAACGCCATCCAGCGTCACCTGCCTGCCGGCTCGTCCCCACCCCCGTCATCCTGACGAAAGTCAGGATCCAGGGTTACGGGGCGTGTCGTTTGTGGCTCTGGATCCTGACTTTCGTCAGGATGACGGAAGCGTTTGAGGCGACTGCAACACGCAAACCGCCAGCACCCGGCCCCTCAGGCCGTGCGGTACCGCCACAACAACAACGGCCGCGCGAGCACCAGCCCCGCCAGAAACCCGCCGATATGCGCGCCGACCGCGATCGACCCATTGGCCCCCACCGACGCGCCGAACCCCGCGACCCCCATCATCAGCTGGATGCCGATCCACGCCGCGGCCAGCCACAGCACGTGTACGACCCCCGCGGGCACCGGTCCGATCGCGCGCGCGCGTCGCTCACCATAGAGCAGCGCATAGGCGCCCACGACCGCCGAGATCGCGCCGCTGGCGCCGACCATCGGTGCGATCGATCGGGGATCGAGCACCCATTGCCCGGCGGCCGCGAAATACGCGCCGACGATGTAGAGGACGACGATCTGCATGGTGCCGATCGCCCGCTCGACGAACTGTCCGCAATAGACCAGCATGACGAGGTTGAGCGCGAGATGCGCCCAGCCGCCATGGAGCAGCGCCGCGGTCAGTGGCGTCGCCCAGGCGGGGATCGCAAAGTTGTGACCGCCCGCCATGCCGAGCTCGGTCAGCCGAAGCGGGATGAAGCCCGCATTCACCACCCAATAGGGCAGCGCGCCGGTCACCAGCAAAAGCCCCGAGATCACGACCGTCACGATCGTGATGATCGCCGTCGCCCGCGTCTCGAAAAATGTCATGATGCCTAGATGAACTCGATCTTGGAGACGACGTAATAGCGCTCGCCGGCGGGCACCGTGACCTCGACCTCTTCGTCGAGCTTGCGCCCGATCAGCCCGCGACCCAGCGGCGAGTTGTACGAGATCCGGCCGGTCTTGGCGTTCGCCTCAGTCTGGCCGACGATCTGGTACTTCACCGGCTTGTCGTTCTCGTCGAGCAGCGTAACGGTCGCGCCGAACACGACCTTGTCGCCCGAAAGCTCCTTGGGGTCGATGATCTGCGCGCGGCTCAGCTTGTCCTCGATGTCCGAGATCGAGGCCTCGACCTGGCCCTGACGCTCCTTGGCGGCGTGATATTCGGCGTTCTCCGACAGGTCGCCATGCGCCCGCGCTTCCTCGATCGCATCGACGATCGTCGGGCGTTCGGCCTTGAGGCGCTTCAGATCCGCGGACAGCGTCTCATAGCCCTCTTGCAGCATTGGCATCTTTTCGACGGTCGCCATATCTCGTCCCCAATTCATTACCCAACGCAAGCCGTTACGCGGCCCGCTCACACATCACGCTCTCATGTCGGGATCAGTTGTGCGACTGCGAATAATAGGATTGCAAGGGCCGTACTTCAAGGCTGTGCGTCGAAAGCTTCGCGATCGCCTTGGCCGCCTCGAGCGAGGCGGGGGCGGTCGTGAAGTAGGGAATCCGCTGGCCGAGTGCGGACGCGCGGATCGGCTGCGAGTCCTTCAGGCTCTGCCACCCCTCCGTCGTGTTAAAGATCAGCGCGATGTCGCCGTCCTTGATCCGGTCGACGATATGTGGCCGTCCCTGCGCGACCTTGTTGACCGTCTCCACCGGCAGGCCGGCGCGGGCGAGATGCTCCGCAGTGCCCCCGGTCGCGACGATCGAGAAGCCGGTGTCGACCAGTGCCTTGACCGCCTCGACGATCATCGCCTTGTCGCTGTCCTTCACGCTGACGAAGACGCTGCCCTTGGTCGGCAGGATCGTCCCCGCCCCCAGCTGTGCCTTGGCGAAGGCGATCGTGAAATCGGGATCGATTCCCATGACTTCGCCGGTCGACTTCATTTCCGGTGACAGCACGGGATCGACGCCGGGGAACTTGTTGAAGGGGAACACCGCCTCCTTCACCGCATAATAATCGATATGCCGGTCGATCTTGGGCAGGTCCTTCAGCTGCTCGCCCGCCATCACGCGCGCGGCGATCTTGGCGATCGGCGCACCGATCGCCTTGGCGACGAACGGCACGGTCCGCGATGCGCGCGGGTTGACCTCGATCAGGTAGACCAGCCCGTCCTTGACCGCGAACTGGATGTTCATGAGGCCCACGACCGACAGCGCATGCGCGAGCGCGACCGTTTGCCGCTCGATCTCGGCGACGATCTCCGCCGACAGCGAATAAGGCGGGATCGAGCAGGCGCTGTCGCCCGAATGGACGCCCGCCTCCTCGATATGCTGCAGCACGCCCGCGACGACGACATCGGTCCCGTCGCAGATCGCGTCGACATCGACCTCGATCGCATCGCGCAAATACTGGTCGATCAGCACCGGCGAGTCGCCCGACACCTGCACCGCGGTCGCGATGTAATGCTCGAGCTGCCCCAGCGTATCGACGATCTCCATCGCCCGCCCGCCGAGCACATAGCTCGGCCGCATCAGCACCGGATAACCGATCCGCTCGGCCGCAGCGACCGCCTCGTCACGGCTGCGTGCAAGCCCGTTGGCAGGCTGCAACAGCCCCAGCTTGGTGATCAGCGCCGCGAACCGCTCGCGGTCCTCCGCCAGATCGATCGCGTCGGGCGTCGTCCCCAGGATCGGGATCCCGGCCGCTTCCAGCGCGCGCGCGAGGTTCAGCGGGGTCTGCCCGCCGAATTGCACGATCACGCCGACCAGCTCGCCCTTCGACGCCTCTACATGCAGGATCTCGAGCACGTCCTCGGCGGTCAGCGGCTCGAAATACAGCCGGTCGCTGGTGTCGTAATCGGTCGACACGGTCTCCGGGTTGCAGTTGACCATGATCGTCTCATAGCCCGCATCCGCCAGCGCGAAGCACGCATGGCAGCAGCAATAATCGAACTCGATCCCCTGCCCGATCCGGTTCGGCCCGCCGCCGAGGATGACGATCTTCTTCCGGTCGGTCGGCGCGGACTCGTTCTCGGGCTCGCCGAAGCTCGGCGCCTCGTAGGTCGAGTACATGTACGGCGTCTTCGCGTCGAATTCCGCCGCGCAGGTATCGATCCGCTTGAACACCGGCCGCACGCCGAGCTTCAGGCGATGCTGGCGCACCTCCTCCTCGGTCACGCCACCAGTCATCGCCTTGACGACCTCGTGGATCAGCCCCGACCCGCGCGCGATCCCGCGGTTCATGCCGCGCAGATTGGCGGATTGCAGCGCGAGCCAGGCGAGCCTTTTGTCGCTGAACCCCATGCTCTTGAGACGCCGCATGCCCGGCGCGTCGATCGGCAGCCCGTCCTTCATCACCTCGGCCTCGGCCGCGATGATCTCGGCGATCCGCTCAAGGAACCACGGATCATACTTCGCGATCGCGTGCACCTCGGCGACGGTGAAGCCCTCGCGCAACGCCTGTGCGGCGACCAGCAGCCGGTCGGGGGTCGCGACGGCCAGCGCCGCCTCGATCTCCGCGCGCGGCGCGCCGACCAGATGGTCGACCTGGTTGAAGCCCGACAGCCCGGTCTCGAGCCCACGCAACGCCTTCTGCATCGATTCGTGGATGTTGCGGCCGATCGCCATCACCTCGCCGACCGACTTCATCGCGGTGCCGAGCGTGCTCGACGCACCCTTGAACTTCTCGAATGCGAAGCGCGGGATCTTGGTGACGACATAGTCGATCGTCGGCTCGAAGCTCGCGGGCGTCGCGCCGGTGATGTCGTTTTCGATCTCGTCGAGCGTGTAGCCGACCGCTAGCTTGGCCGCGACCTTGGCGATCGGGAAGCCCGTTGCCTTCGACGCCAGCGCCGACGAGCGCGACACGCGCGGGTTCATCTCGATGACGACGAGCCGGCCGTCCTTCGGATTGACTGCGAACTGGACGTTCGAACCGCCTGTTTCGACACCGATTTCCCGCAGTACCGCGATCGATGCGTTGCGCATGATCTGGTATTCCTTGTCGGTCAGCGTCAGCGCCGGCGCGACCGTGATCGAGTCGCCGGTATGGACGCCCATCGGATCAACATTCTCGATCGAGCAGATGATGATCGCGTTGTCCTTGCGGTCGCGCACCACCTCCATCTCATACTCTTTCCAGCCGAGCAGCGATTCCTCGATCAGCACCTCGGTGGTCGGCGACAGGTCGAGCCCGTTGCGGACGATCGCGATGAACTCCTCGCGGTTATACGCGATCCCGCCGCCCGATCCGCCCATCGTGAAGCTCGGCCGGATGATCGACGGAAGCCCCGTCTTTTCAAGCCCTTCGAGCGCTTCCTCGACAGTATGTGCGATCGCCGAGCGCGCGCTTTCCAGCCCGATCCGGTCCATCGCGTCGCGGAACTTCAGCCGGTCCTCGGCCATGTCGATCGCATCGGCATCCGCGCCGATCATCGTCACGCCGAATTTCTCGAGCGTACCGTCATGGAACAGCGCGAGCGCGGTGTTGAGCGCGGTCTGCCCGCCCATCGTCGGCAAGATCGCGTCCGGGCGTTCCTTCTCGATGATCTTGGCGACGATCGCGGGCGTGATCGGCTCGACATAGGTCGCGTCGGCCAGCTCGGGATCGGTCATGATCGTCGCGGGGTTCGAATTGACGAGGACGATCCGGTAACCCTCCTCCTTCAACGCCTTGATCGCCTGCGTGCCCGAATAATCGAACTCGCACGCCTGGCCGATGACGATGGGTCCTGCGCCGATGACGAGGATCGAGGAGATGTCGGTGCGTTTTGGCATTATTTCTCTTCATTCTCGCAAATTAGCGGGTCAGTGGTCATCGCTACGGCCAAATGACGCGTTTGGGCGGAATAGATCAGGCCACCGACAGATCGGTAGGGAATGTTTATACCAGCGCGCAGTCTGGCGAACCGAATACCTTTGGCAGTAGCGTCCGCCTCTACCGTCCATTGCGGCTGCTTCTTCGCTTCGGTCAGAAACGCAGAGAGCTGAGCCGGGTCACCGCTTACTATTAGGAATGATGACCCTGATTTTACGTCCGCCGCTTGCACGCAATGGTAAGCTGGAGGGGGGAGCGCCTGCATTATGCGTTCCTCAGCTGACCCACAAACCGCTCGAACAGATACAGGCTGTCCTGCGGCCCCGGGCTGGCCTCGGGATGATACTGCACCGAAAACGCCGGCTTGTCGGTCAGCTCGAGCCCCGCATTCGACCCGTCGAACAGCGACACATGCGTCTCGCGGACGTTCGCCGGCAGGCTGTCGCGCTCGACCGAGAAGCCGTGGTTCATGCTGGTGATCTCGACCGCGCCGTCGGACAGGCGCTTGACCGGATGGTTGGCGCCGCGGTGGCCCTGGAACATCTTGGTCGTGGTCGCGCCGACCGCGAGGCCGAGCAGCTGGTGGCCCAGACAAATGCCGAACAGCGGCTTGCCCGTCTCGAGAAGCTCGCGGATCACCGGCACGGCATATTCGGCGGTCGCGGCGGGATCGCCGGGGCCGTTCGACAGGAAGATGCCGTCGGGGGCGAGCGCCATAACCTCGTCATAGGTCGCGGTGGCGGGCACGACGGACACCTTCGCGCCGGCGGCGACGAGGTTGCGGAAGATGTTGCGCTTCGAGCCATAGTCGATCGCGACGACATGCGGGCGGGCCGCACTCGCGACGGGGGCATCGCCTTCGCCCGGCGCGAACGATTGAGGCGACGCATCCCCTTCCCCGTTCGTGCTGAGCGCAGTCGAAGCACCGCTCTCCCCATAGCCGAACCCAAGCCGCCACGTGCCGCCCGGCGCCTGATCCCCCCAGCCATAATGCATCTCGGTCGACACGCCCTTGGCGAGGTCCATGCCCTCGAGCCCCGGCCAGCCCCGCGCCATCGCCAGCAGCGCGGCGACGTCGAATTCGCCGCTCGCCGAATGCGCGATCACGCCGTTGGGCGCGCCGCCGACGCGGATCCGCCGCGTCAGCGCGCGCGTGTCGATCCCCGACAGGCCGATCCGCGCATGCCGCTTCATCCAGCCATCGAGCCCCTCGACCGCGCGGAAGCTGGACGGCTGCGTCACGTCCTCGCGGACGATGATGCCCAGCGCGTGCGGGTCGTCCGCCTCGATATCGTCGGGGTTCGCACCGACATTGCCGATATGCGGAAAGGTGAAGCAGATCATCTGCCCGGCGAAGGACGGATCGGTCAGCACCTCCTGGTAGCCGGTCATCGCGGTGTGGAAGCACACTTCGCCGACCGCCTCGCCCTCGGCGCCGAACCCGCGCCCCCAGATCACGTCGCCATTGGCAAGCACGAGCACGCCGGTCGCACCGGCGGGCTTTGCCGAAGACATGGGTGTAGGCTGGGCGTCGGCCATCAGGCTGGGCACTCTCTTTACGTTGACGATGTCGCTAAGTGGTGTCCGCTAAGGCCGGCGTGCCGCAGCGTCAATCTGTTAAACCTTGGCTCGACGCGCTATCGCGTCCGGCTATCCCGAACCGCCTGAAAGACCCGTATATGATTCGCGACGACATCAAGGCCGCGCAGCTCACCGCGATGAAGGCCGGCGACAAGGAGAGCCGCAACGCCATCTCGTTGATCCAGGCCGCAATCAAGAACCGCGACATCGAGGCGCGGACCGGCAAGGCGCCCGAAAGCGACGACGCGCTGGTGATCGAAGTGCTCCAGAAGATGGTCAAGCAGCGCCGCGAGTCGATCGAAATGTTTTCGAACGGCGGCCGCCAGGAACTCGCCGACGCCGAGGCCGCCGAGGTCGCGGTGATTGAACGCTTCCTGCCCGCGCAGATGAACGAGACGGAAACGACGGCCGCGATCCTCAAGATCAAGGACGAACTCGGCGCGACCGGCATGAAGGACATGGGCCGCGTCATGGCCGAACTGAAGGCGCGTCACGCGAGCGAGCTGGACATGAGCAAGGCGAGTGGCCTGGTGAAGGCGGCGCTGTCTTAAGAAGATTTTTTCGCGCGGAGGCGCGGAGGCGCGGAGGGGGTTGCGCTCGGGGCTTCTGCTGCGCGTCAGCGCAAATATTGCTCTTATCTGCCGCTGCGCGGCGATAGTGGTGCGCACCCGCTCCCGGCGAACGCACCCCCTCCGCGCCTCCGCGCCTCCGCGCGAACAAACCCTGCTTCTTCTCCTCTTCGGATTGCAGGTATCACCCCAACAGTGATACCGAGCTATACTCGCGCGCATGGCCCTGACCCCGCAATTTCTGGACGAGCTGCGCGGCCGTACGTCGCTGTCGGCGCTGATCGGCAAGACCACCAAGCTCACCAAGGCCGGGCGCGAGCACAAGGGCTGCTGCCCGTTCCATAACGAGAAGACGCCCAGCTTCTACGTCAACGACGACAAGGGCTTCTACCACTGCTTCGGCTGCTCCGCGCATGGCGACGCGATCAAGTGGATGACCGACCAGCGCGGCCTGCCGTTCATGGATGCGGTCAAGGAGCTCGCCCAGGCCGCCGGGCTCGACATGCCCGCGATGGACCGCCAGTCCGCCGCCAAGGCCGAACGCGCCAAGGGCCTGCACGAGGTCATGTCCGACGCCGCCGACTGGTTCGTCGAGCAGCTGAACGGCCTCGCGGGCAACGACGCCCGCGCGCTGCTCGACCGCCGCGGCATCACGCCCGAGACCGCACGCGCATTCGGCATGGGGTTCGCCCCCGACAGCCGCGGCAAGCTCAAGACCGCGCTCAAGACGTACGGGGACCCGATGCTCGTCGAATCGGGCATGCTGATCAACGTCGAGGGCAAGGATCCCTATGACCGGTTCCGCGGCCGGCTGATGATCCCGATCCGCGATCCGCGCGGCCGGACGATCGCGTTCGGCGGGCGCGTGCTCGACGGCGGCGAGCCCAAATATCTCAACTCCCCCGACACCCCGCTCTTCGACAAGGGCCGCACGCTCTACAATCTCGACCGCGCCGCCCCCGCGTCGCGCAAGTCCGGCCGCGTCCTGGTCGTCGAAGGATACATGGACGTCATCGCGCTCGCCCAGGCCGGGTTTGGCGAAGCGGTCGCCCCGCTCGGCACCGCGCTGACCGAGGCACAGCTCGAACGGCTGTGGCGGATGGTCGACGTCCCCCTCCTCTGCTTCGACGGCGACTCTGCCGGCCAGAAGGCAGCCCTGCGCGCCGCCCACCGCGCGCTCCCCCTGCTCGCCCCCGGCCGCAGCCTCGCCTTCGTCACGCTCCCGCAGGGTCAGGATCCCGACGACCTCGTCCGCTCGGGCGGCCCCGGCGCGTTCGAGGCGCTGCTGAAGGCCCCCGAACCGCTCGTCGACCGCCTCTGGGCGTCCGAAGTCGCCGCCGAAGCCCTCGACACCCCCGAACAGCGCGCCGGCCTCAAGCGCCGCCTCCACGAGCTTGCGGAGGGCATCGGCGACGCGTCGGTGAAGCAGGAATATCAGTCCGAGTTCAAGGACCGCTTCTACAAGCATTTCAAACCCGTCCGCGAGCCCTTCGTCCCCCGCGGCGAACGCCCCAAGGGCGGGTGGAAGCCGCCTTCCGCGCCGGTCACCGAGGACGCAAAGGCCTTCCTCGCCACCGGAATCGACCGCGTGCTCGCGAAGGCGGTGCTCGCCGGGCTGATCCGCCATCCGGTCGAGATCGCCCGCCACATGGAGGTGCTGGGGCCGCTCCAGCTCATCGACGGCGCACTCGGCCGGCTGTTCGAGGCGGTCGTCGATGTTGCACTTGAGGACCAGAAGCTTGATAGCGGCCGCTTGCTCACCATATTGGCGAGGTCCGGTTTCAATTCAGTCGCGAGTGACCTGTTGCGAGCCGATACGATGCCCTACTCGTTCACGCAGACCACGGCCGATCCCGCCCGCGTCCGCGCCGACCTAGACGAGGCGATCGCGATCATGGTCGCGCGTCCCGAGGTCGATGCGGCGCTCAAACAGGCGACCGCGGCGATGCAGACGCACTTCACCGAAGATGCGTTCGAACGACAAGTGGCAATGGTAAGAGAGAAACAGGCGTTGGAAGTCCGACTTGCAAATCTTGTACAGTCGAACGAAGACGCCCGAGCGTTGGGTACCGAGGGCGATTGATGGCTAAGGCGAACATGGCGGAACCCGCCGAGACGAACGACACCGGCGATGCGCCACTGATCGACATGAACGATGCGTCGATCAAGAAGGTCATCGCGCGCGCCAAGAAGCGTGGCTACATCACCTATGATCAGCTCAACGAGGCCTTGCCGCAGGGCGAGATGTCGTCCGACCAGATCGAGGACATCAGCGCCGCGCTGAGCGAGATGGGCATCAACATCGTCGACAACGACGAAGCCGGCGAGGAAGGCGAGGCCGAGCCCGCCAAGGACGACGACGACGAGCCCGAGGCCGCCGACGCCGAAGCCGACACAGGCCCCGCGATCGAGAAGAAGAAGGAGACCGTCGATCGCACCGACGATCCGGTCCGCATGTATCTTCGCGAGATGGGCGCGGTCGAGCTGCTCAGCCGCGAGGGCGAGATCGCGATCGCCAAGCGGATCGAGGCGGGTCGCGACACGATGATCCTGGGTCTGTGCGAATCGCCGATTACCTTCAACGCGATCATCGACTGGTCGACCGCGCTCAACGAGGGCACGATGCAGCTGCGCGAGATCATGGATCTCGACGCGATGCTCTCGAAGGATCCCGCGCCCGAGGCGATGGCCGAGGACGGCGAGGCCGACGACGGCGAGATCAGCGAGAAGAACGCCGGCCCCTCGTTCAAGGAAGAGGCCGAGCCCGAAGAGCCGTCCGCCGACGAGGACGAGGACGGCGAGCGCCGCGCCCCGCGCGCGTCGGACGACGAGGAGGAGGACAACACCCTCAGCCTCGCGCAGATGGAGGAACAGCTCAAGCCGATCGCGCTCGAGCGCTTCGCCAACATCACCGCGCTCTACAAGAAGTTCAGCAAGATCCAGCAAGCCCGTGTCGACGCGATGGGCATCGGCGGCGATTTCTCCGCGGCCGACGAGCGCAAGTATCAGAAGCTGCGCGAGGAGCTGACGGCCGAGGTCGAGAGCGTCCAGTTCCACAACGCCAAGATCGAATATCTCGTCGATCAGCTCTACGCCTATAACCGTCGCCTGACCGCGCTGGGCGGCCAGATGCTGCGCCTCGCCGAGCGCCACAAGGTGCCGCGCAAGGACTTCCTCGATCGCTATATCGGTCACGAGATCGACGAGAACTGGCTGGCGACGGTCAACAAGGTCGACAAGAAGTGGACTGCGTTCGTCGCCAACGAGAGCGAGGCGGTCGAGCGCATCCGCGCCGAGATCGCCGACATCACGCAGCAGACCGGCATGGCGCTCACCGAGTTCCGCCGGATCGTCAACATGGTCCAGAAGGGCGAGCGCGAGGCGCGCATCGCCAAGAAGGAAATGGTCGAGGCGAACCTGCGTCTCGTGATCTCGATCGCCAAGAAATACACGAACCGCGGTCTTCAGTTCCTGGATCTCATCCAGGAGGGCAATATCGGCCTGATGAAGGCGGTCGACAAGTTCGAGTATCGCCGCGGCTACAAGTTCAGCACCTATGCGACCTGGTGGATCCGCCAGGCGATCACCCGCTCGATCGCCGATCAGGCGCGCACGATCCGCATCCCGGTCCACATGATCGAGACGATCAACAAGCTGGTTCGCACCAGCCGCCAGTTCCTCCACGAGCAGGGCCGCGAGCCCACGCCCGAGGAAATGGCCGAGCGCCTCTCCATGCCGCTCGAGAAGGTCCGCAAGGTGATGAAGATCGCCAAGGAGCCGATCAGCCTCGAAACGCCGATCGGCGACGAGGAGGATTCGCATCTCGGCGACTTCATCGAGGACAAGAACGCGATCATCCCCGTCGATGCCGCGATCCAGGCCAACCTCAAGGAAACCGTCACGCGCGTGCTGGCGAGCCTCACCCCGCGTGAGGAACGCGTGCTGCGCATGCGCTTCGGCATCGGCATGAACACCGATCACACGCTCGAGGAAGTCGGCCAGCAGTTCAGCGTCACCCGCGAGCGCATCCGCCAGATCGAGGCGAAGGCGCTGCGCAAGCTCAAGCATCCGAGCCGCAGCCGAAAAATGCGGAGCTTCCTCGACCAGTAAGGGTTGCGGAATTTCTGATCGAACGAACGGGCCGCGGTGGAAACACTGCGGCCTTTTTTTTTCGATGCTGATCGAGGCGACGCGACCTCAAAGTTTGATAATTCAGTTCGCACGTAGATAGCGCCGATCGCCCGACTACTCTAGATTTTGAGCTAAGAGTGTCGCTAGTGCCGAGCGTTTACTTAGCATATTTGACCGGCCTTACCTTAACCCTTCCGTAAACGAACTAAATCGTTCAATGGTGCTGTCTAGTGACGGGGGGGGTACACGATGGCTGATAATGACCTGGTAACGGGCCCAAATACGAATGCTGCGGTTTCCTTAGACGACTTACCAATGACAGCACTACAGGCGATCTATCACGCCGTAACAGGTAAAACGGAGAACCTAGCAAAACTTCTAAATGGTAGCGTTCTAATCGATCAAGCCGACATAGATCGGCTCTACACTATGCTAATGCAGCAGATTGACGTTATCGATACGGTAACCGCTCCGACCGTGACTATTGTTATCAAAACTGCTGACGCACGTACTATGCGACACAGCTCTTGGGCGCACTTCAAGCGATTCCAAACAAACGAATTCATAATTACGTCTGAGGTTGTTTTACGCATAGAGATGCTGATGAAACTGCCAAATTTGGTAGCACCCCAGAGAATGGTAATTAATATATCATTAGACTCTTCTCTCCCGGTTATCGCCCCCGATGAGAGGATGACACCAGACACCGGCCTTTTAGACTTTCTGATAGCTTTTGGCGGAAATTGGCGAACTTGTCGCGTAAGCGTCGACTTTGTTGACTTCATAACGGCTCAGCGGTTTATATCCTCGGCCGAAGAGTGGTTTAACCAACTCCGCAAGATGCCACAGACTAAGATAAATAGCTGGCTTGTGAGAAATTGGCGCCTATTGAAAGATACAATTGATAATACGCCTACTATAGGCCTTGCAGCATTTGTTGCGTTTTACGGGGCAAGGCACCCTGATTATCCTGACACCCTCTCTGCCCCGCTATCATCTGCGGCGTTAGCGATCGCGATAATGGCTATATTGTCTTCAACCAAGGGTCAAATGGCAGTCTTTTTTATGAGACGACTTACGCATAATATTTTACCGACCATAATTTTGCTAACGACTGGGGATGAAAGGCGCTTTGATGATTACCAAAAGGCAAGAGCCTCTGCATCTACAACTATAGCCGCTTGGCTAATGCTACCTGTAATCAGTATATTGTTAAATATCGCTTCAAATTATATTTATGATTATTTCAGATGAAATGA
This sequence comes from Sphingomonas sp. STIS6.2, assembly GCF_000732685.2. NCBI lineage: Bacteria > Pseudomonadati > Pseudomonadota > Alphaproteobacteria > Sphingomonadales > Sphingomonadaceae > Sphingomonas > Sphingomonas sp. STIS6.2. The sequence continues at coordinate 71,132 of NZ_JPDP02000022.1, read as the reverse complement.
AGCCATAGAATTATGAATTGACAGCCTCCCCATGAGAAACGGGAGGAATAGCAGTCGAACCGCGTCGACATTCCTTCTAAAGCCCCGCCATGCCCCGCCTGATCCTCTTCAACAAACCCTACGACGTCCTCAGCCAGTTCACCGACGCGAAGTCGCCGACGCCGCGCGCGACGCTGTCGCAGTTCGTCGATGTGCCCTGCGTCTATCCGGCGGGGCGGCTCGATCGGGACAGCGAGGGGCTGTTGCTGCTGACCGACGACGGCCGCCTCCAGGCGCGGATCGCGGATCCGAAGTTCAAGCTGGCCAAGACCTATCTCGTGCAGGTCGAGGGCGAGGCGGGCGAGGCCGCGCTCGATGCCTTGCGCGACGGCGTCGTGCTGAAGGACGGCCCCACCCGCCCCGCCGGGGTCGAACGCATCGCCGCGCCCGATCTCTGGCCGCGCGTGCCGCCGATCCGCGTGCGCGCGAGCATCCCCGATTGCTGGCTGAGGATCACGATCCGCGAAGGCCGCAACCGCCAGGTCCGCCGGATGACCGCCGCGATCGGCCACCCGACGCTCCGGCTGGTCCGCTGGAGCATCGGCGACTGGACCCTGGCGGATCTCGCCCCCGGCCGCTGGCGCGACGCCTGACCCGGCCCCGCGCCGCCCGCCTCAACACCGCGGCCCTCGAACCACACAGGCCACCACCCCACCCACATCGTCAACCCGACGAACGTCAGAACCCAGGGCCACAAGCGCCGCCGCCCCTCCCACGCCGTCATCCTGACGAACGTCAGGATCCAGGGTCACGAGGGCGGCCCTCCATGGCGCTCGTCACCACCCGGCCCGCTGTAAGGAACGCTGCTGGCCAAAATGCCGCAAAAAGCGCAGCCTGCCCGCATGGCCTGGTCTGATCCAGCCTCGACTCGCACCCCCGCCTCCGCGGCCGTCGGCTCATGCCCGACAGGGGGTCGTCTCCCCCGCGCGAAAAAACGCGTTATCGTCTCAACATTCGCAACATTCGCGGCCCCCGCCCCCGCCGCCACCTCTGCCGGACGCCGGACGGCGCGCACGAAAAAGGGCGCGGGGACCATCGCCCCCGCGCCCTCGATCGCGTCTCGCAGGACCCGATTACTCGGCGGCTGCGGTGCCCTTGGCGGGGCGCATGTCGCGACGCTCGGCGATACGCGCTGCCTTGCCGGTACGGCCACGCAGGTAATACAGCTTGGCGCGACGCACGGCGCCCTTGCGGACGACTTCGATCGAATCGACGTTCGGCGAGTAGAGCGGGAAGACGCGCTCGACGCCCTCGCCGAAGCTCATCTTGCGCACGGTGAAGTTGCTGCCCATGCCCTTGTTCGAGCGCGCGATGCACACGCCCTCATAGTTCTGAATACGGGTGCGCTCGCCTTCGACGACCTTCACGCCGACCTTCAGCGTATCGCCGGGGCGGAAATCGGGGATCGTCTTGTTGGCCAGGAACTTCGCGATGTTCTCGGCTTCGATCGTCTGCAACAGGTTCATAGTCAGTCCTCGTGTCGCCGCGCGCCAGAGGGCGACTGGACCCGAGCGCCCTCATGGCGCTCCCAAAGGTCCGGTCGCCGTGACCGTGTATCGATCTCCGCGCGGCGTTTGCGCCATGCGTCGATCTTCGCATGATCCCCCGATCGCAGCACCTGCGGGATCGTGCGCCCTTCCCATATCTGAGGTCGGGTATAGTGCGGATATTCGAGAAGCCCCGTTTCGAAGCTCTCGTCATCCCCACTAGAAGCCGCGCCCATTACGCCGGGCAGCAGCCGAATGCAAGCATCGAGCAGCACCAGCGCGCCCATCTCGCCGCCCGACAGGATATAGTCGCCGATCGACACCTCCTCGATGGCGCGTGCCTCGAACAGGCGCTCGTCGAACCCCTCGAACCGCCCGCACAGCACGGTGACGCCGGGGCCTGCTGCGAGCTCACGGACGCGCTCCTGTGTCAGCGGCCTGCCGCGCGGCGTCATCGCCAGCACCGGCCGCCCGTCCGCGACGCTGTCGATCGCCGCGGCGACCACGTCCGCGCGCAGCACCATCCCCGCGCCGCCACCCGCCGGCGTGTCGTCGACCGAGCGATGCTTGTCGGTCGCGAAGTCGCGCAACTGGACGGGCTCGCATGACCACCGCCCCTCCCCCAGCGCCCGCCCGGCTAGCGACGTGCCGAGCGGCCCGGGGAACATCTCGGGGTACAGCGTCACGATCGTCGCCGCCCAGGGCAGCTCGCCCGCCGCCAGCCGCGCCAGCCGCGCCTCCTCCTGCGCCGCGGCGAGGACCTGGGGCACGACGTCGGCGGGAAATTCACACCCCCGCGCCTTCAGCCATTTCAGACGCGCAAGGAACGCGTCGGCGCTGTCCTCGACATACTCCGCCTCCACCCCGCACCGCGCGACGGCAGGATCGGCGACCTGCGCGACATACCGGCGCACCCCGTCCGCGGTGTGCGACGCATAGGCGTGGAGATCGCCTTCCGACCAACGACAATAGCTCATGCCGCACGCCGCTATCACTCCCACGCCCGGCTTGCGATAGCGATCGAGCGTTTCGCCACCGGAACGGATTCGCCGCGCCGCGCTTATAGCGGGATGGACGATTGCATCATCATCGGCGCCGGCCCCGCGGGCCTCACCGCGGCGATCTATCTCGCGCGGTTCCACCTCTCGATCCGGCTGTTCGACTGCGGCAGCAGCCGCGCCGCGCTGATCCCCTGCACGCACAACCACGCCGGCTACCCCGAAGGCATCCGCGGCACCGACCTCCTCGCCCGGATGTTGGCCCAGGCAGAGACCTATGGAGCGGTACGCGAGGCCGCGCGGGTCGATGCGATCGAGGTGGACGACGACGGCTTCACCATCCGCCTCGGCGACCGCCGCGCCCGCGCGCGGAGCGTCCTGCTCGCGACGGGCGTCGTCAACAACCGCCCCGCCATGCCCGACGCGCTTCATGACGAGGCCCTTGAGGCGGGGCTGCTCCGTTATTGCCCGATCTGCGACGGCTATGAGGTCACCGACAAGCGCGTCGGCGTGATCGGCACCGGCGACCACGGCATGCGCGAGGCGCTGTTCCTGCGCGGCTACACCGCCGACGTCACCCTGATCGCCCCGGACGGCGGCCATGATCTTGATCCCGCCTGCGAGGCGGCCCTCGACGACGCCGGTATCGTCCGCGTCGGCGGCCCCTGCGGCAATTACGCGATCGAAGACAACCGGTTCGCGCTCGACACGGTCGACGGGCGATTGTCGTTCGACAGCGTCTATCCGGCGTTAGGCTCGGTCATCCGGTCGGAACTTGCCGTCGCCGCCGGCGCACGTGCGACGGACGAAGGCTGCCTAGAGGTCGACGACCACCAGCGCACCTCGATCCCCGGGCTGTTCGCGGCGGGCGATGTCGTGAAGGGGCTCGACCAGATCAGCCACGCGATGGGAGAAGCCGGGGTGGCCGCCACGACCATCCGCAACATGCTGTCGGAACAGCGTCCGATCCGGCGCTGACTTCGGATGCCTCACCGCGAAGGCGGGGATCCCGCCTTCGTGAGCGAGCAATAAGTTCGAAGGAACTATTCGGTAGCGAAGGACGCCTCGACTACGAGTCGTTCCGCATCCCACTCTGGAACCGCCTCAACGCGCATCGGCACCATGAACCGCTTGGCCGTCGGCCGTTCGATCTCGATAACGTCGCCCGCACCGAAATTATCGATCGCGACAACGCGCCCGATCGCCTCGCCATCTGTCGAGACGACGGGGAGCCCGATCAGGTCGGTGTGGTAATATTCGCCATCCTCGAGCGGCGGCAACGACGATCGCGGCACCGTCAATTCGGTCCCGCGCATCGCCTCCGCAGCGTTCCGATCGGCGACTTCGGCAAAGCGGGCAATCGTGCCGTTGTTGCCAGGGCGCGCCGACTTGAGCGTCAGCGTACCGTCGTTGAAACTCTTATAGCCCGACATGGTCTCGGCAAAGACCTTCAGCCGCACCTCGCCGCCGATGCCGTGCGCGCCGATCACGACGGCGAGCGTAACCTTATCCCTGCGCGGAGCCGGTGTCGGGTCCGGGGGTGTCGTCGGCGCCTTCTGCGGGGTCGTCGGCGGAGACGCCTTCATTGCTGGCATCTTCGATGTCCTCGGGTGCGGGGGCTGTTCTGGGATCTGGATCGGGGGTCATCATGCGCTCCTTGTGGGTGATGGACCGACAAAGAACGCATGAACCGCCATTCGGGTGCGGACATCGCCCACCCCAAGCCGTCATCCTAGGCTAGACCCAGGATCCAGAGCCGAGGACGCTGCCGTCCCTGGCTCTGGATCCCAGCCCTCGCTGGGATGACGAGGAAGACGATCTTACGAAGCGGCTTCTTCAGTCTCGGCAGCAGGTGCCTCTGCGTCGGCAGCAGGTGCCGCCTTTGCCGCTGCTTCCGCCTCAGCAGCTTCAGCCGCCTTGGTCGCACGCTCTTCAGCGCGCTCGGTGGCCTTCTCGCCGGGCTTGCCCTTGTTCGGGTTGTTGCGTGCCGAACGCTCAAGAACGCCTGCCGCGTCGAGGAAGCGGGCGACGCGGTCGGTCGGCTGTGCGCCGACGCTCAGCCAATGCTTCGCGCGATCGGCGTCGAGCTGCACGCGCTGCTCGTTGTCCTTGGCGAGGAGCGGGTTGTAGTTGCCGATCTTCTCGATGAAGCGGCCATCACGCGGGCTGCGCGCATCGGCAACGACGATCTTGTAATAAGGACGCTTCTTGGAGCCGCCACGTGCGAGACGAATGTTGATTGCCATGATATTTTCCTTCGTTTTCTAATATTTCGCCCGGCAAACGCCAGGGTAATGGGGTTAAGTAAAAGGTTATTTCTTCTTCAGAAAATCGTCGAAGCCCGCAGGCAGCTGCGGCATCTTGCCGCCCAGGCCCGGTAGGCCACCCCCGGAATTGCCCCCAGGGAGCCCACCTGCGCCGGCCTTGTTGAGCATGTCGCCCATCTGCGGCCCGCCGATCGCGTTACCGATTCCGCCCAGACCGCCGCCCATGCCCCCCTTGCCGAGCATCGCCATCATGCCCTTCATGCCGCCCATCTTCTTGATCTTCTTCATGGCGATCGACATTTCGAGGTGCATCTTGAGCAGCTTGTTGACCTCCTGCACCGTGGTGCCGGAGCCCTTGGCGATGCGGATCTTGCGCTTGGCGTTGATCAGCTCGGGCTTGGCGCGCTCCTTGATGGTCATCGAACCGATCATCGCATCCATGTGGACGAGGACCTTCTCGCCGCCGACCGAAGCGACCGCGCCCTGCGCCTTCTTCATGCCGGGGATCATCCCCGCCAGCGCACCGAGCCCGCCCATCCGCTGCATCTGCGCCAGCTGAGCACGCAGGTCGTTCATGTCGAACTGACCCTTGGCCATCTTGGCCGCCATCCGCTCGGCGTCTTCGGCCTGGATCGACTCCGCGGCGCGCTCGACGAGGCTGACGACGTCGCCCATGCCAAGGATCCGCCCGGCGACCCGCTCGGGATGGAACGCCTCGAGCGCATCGAGCTTCTCGCCGGTACCCGCAAACTTGATCGGCTTGCCGGTGACCGCACGCATCGACAGCGCAGCGCCGCCGCGCGCATCGCCGTCCATCCGGGTCAGCACGATACCCGTCAACGGCACCTGGTCGGAGAAGTTCTGCGCGACGTTGACCGCATCCTGGCCGGTCAGCGAATCGACGACGAGAAGGATCTCGGCCGGGTTCGCGACGTCGGCGACCGCCTTCATCTCGTCCATCAGCGCCTGATCGACATGGAGGCGACCCGCGGTATCGAGCATCAGGACGTCGAAGCCCTGCAGCTTGGCCGCCTGCATCGCGCGCCGTGCGATATCGACCGGCTGCTGGCCGGCGACGATCGGCAAGGTCGCGACCGAAATCTGCGTGCCGAGCGTCGCGAGCTGTTCCTGCGCGTTCGGGCGATTGACGTCGAGCGACGCCATCAGCACCTTCTTGCGATCGCGCCCACCCGGCCCTGCCGACAGCCGCTTGGCGATCTTGGCGGTGGTGGTCGTCTTGCCCGAGCCCTGAAGCCCGACCATCATGATGATCGCGGGCGGCGTGACGCCCAGATTGAGCTCGGACGCATCCGCGCCCAGCATCTCGACCAGCGCATCGCTGACGATCTTGACGACCTGCTGCCCCGGCGTGACCGAGCGCAGGACGTTCTGGCCGATCGCCTTCTCGGTCGCCTTCTCGACGAACTCGCGCGCGACGGGCAGCGCGACGTCGGCTTCGAGCAGCGCGACGCGAACCTCGCGCATTGCCGCGCGCACGTCCGCTTCGGTCAGCGCACCCCGGCCGCGCAGGCGGTCGAAGACGCCGCCAAGACGATCGCTCAGGCTTTCGAACATCGAGACACTCCCAATCACCATTACCGGACACATGACGACGCCCAACGCAAAATCGCCGGCGGGCGAAACCTCGCCGGCCAGCGTGCATCCTTGGATGCTCGTCACATGTGCCCCGTAACGGAACGTGGCGTGCTGCTTACGCGACCCGGGCCGCCGACGCAAGCGACCCGTCCGTCGATGCGCTGCGACGGCGTCCAACGTCAAAGTCCCTCCCCGGCATATTGGACGGATCGACGCTCTTAACCGGTCCTACACTTATGCTATGTCATATGTGTGTCCGCCCCGACCTCACAGGCGATCCAGCCCATGACCGCACCGCCGGCGGCGACCCGTTCGCCCCGCACCATCAACCGGGAATTCGTCACCGGCGCCGTGACCGGGGCTGCAGCGTTGATGCTCGTCGGTACCGGCGGCGCCGTTCTGGTCGGCATCTTTGCCCGTCTGACGGGACGCAGTTCCGGTATCGACCAAGGTCTGGTTGTCGCCGTGCTGCTCAACGTCGCGCTGTTGCTGTTCGGCTGCCTGCGCTATCGCACGCTCACTGCCGAGCTCAACGAGGCGACCGATGCGGGTCATCGCGCCCGCGTTCTGGCACAGCGGGATTCGCTGACCGGATTCCTCAATCGCCGCAGTCTGTCCGAAGACGGCGCGACCCTGTTCGGCAGCGCGAGACGCCGGGGCAAGGTGGTGGCGATGCTCACGATCGACGTCGACTTCTTCAAGAGCGTCAACGACATGCACGGCTATGCCGTCGGCGACCAGGTGCTCGTCCATGTCGCGGAAACGATCGCGGCCATCGCCCCCACATCAAGCCTTCTGGCACGCTTGGGCGCGGACGAGTTCGCCTGCGCCTTCGTCTTCGATCCGGCGCATCAAGGGGTGGCCGATCGGATCGCGGAGCGTCTTGTCACCGGCTTCGCGCGGCCCTTCCGTGCGAACGGCGTCGACATTCACGCCACCGTGTCGATCGGCGTCGCCCGCTCGGACGCGGACTGTGCCTCGATCGACGCGCTGCTGCGCAACGCGGACATCGCCCTTCACGCGGCCAAGACGGCGGGCCGCAATCGCCACGTCTGGTTCAACACCGCGATGGAGCAATCGCTGCAGGTGCGCGGTGAGCTCGAGTCCGGGCTCCGCCTTGCGGTCGCCGCGCAGGACATCATCCCCTATTTCGAACAACAGGTAGACCTCGCCACGGGGCTTACCACCGGGTTCGAGGTTCTGGCCCGCTGGGACCATCCAACACGCGGGATGATCCCCCCGGACGTCTTCATCCCGATCGCCGAGGAGATCGGCGTCATCGGCGACCTGTCGCTGTCGCTCATGCGCCAAGCCTGTACTGCGGCACGCGACTGGGATTCGGCGCTGACGCTGTCGATCAACATTTCCCCGGTCCAGCTGCGCGACGCGTGGCTGGCGCAAAAGATCATCAAGACGCTGGTCGAGACGGGCTTTCCCGCCAGCCGGCTCGAGATCGAGGTTACCGAAAGCGCGCTGTTCGACAATCTGGCGCTTGCCCAGTCGATCGTCGGCAGCTTGAAGAATCAGGGCATCCGCCTGGCGCTCGACGATTTCGGTACCGGCTTTTCTAGCCTTGCGCATCTGCGCGCGCTCCCGTTCGACCGCATCAAGATCGACCACAGCTTCGTCGCGTCGATCCTCGACAATGCGGAGAGCATGGCGATCGTCAACACGATCGTCCGGCTTGGTGACAGCCTGAACCTGCCGGTCACCGCCGAGGGCATCGAGGATGCCGCGGTCGAGGAGCGGCTGCGCGCGCTCGGCTGTGCCAAGGGACAGGGCTATCTCTACGGTCGCCCCATGAACGCCGCGCAACTGCGCCGGCTGCTCGCCGAACAGCGTCTGCTCGCACACCAGCCCGATGGCGACTTCCCCCCGGTCCGCGGCATTGCACCACGACTCGCGGGCTGATCGCGAACCCGCTGCGCCCTGCACACGGACGCACCCACTGCCGAGCCGCCATCCTTACTCCAGCCCGGCGCTGCAAGCCGTGGACTTTGCCCCCCGCCCCTCCTAGATCGCGCATCATGCCGTCTGCCCCGCTGCCAGAGGTCGTCAGCCTCGGCTGCCGTCTCAACATCGCCGAAAGCGAGACCATCCGCGCGCTCGTCGCCAGGCGGGACATGGTCGTGGTCAACAGCTGCGCCGTCACCAATGCGGCAGTGAAGGCGACGCGGGTTGCGATCCGCCGGGCCCGGCGCGATCGCCCGGATGCGCAGATCGTCGTCACCGGATGCGCAGCGCAGATCGACCCGGGTGCCTTCGCGGCGATGCCCGAGGTCGATCGCGTGATCGGCAATGCCGACAAGCTCTCCCCAGCCGCATGGGCCACGCTCGCACCGGTGGTCGTCAGCGACATCATGCAGGTTCGCGAAACCGCGCCGCATCTGGTTGCTAGCTTTTCGTCGCATGCCCGCGCCTTTGTCGAGGTCCAGAACGGCTGCGATCATCGCTGCACCTTCTGCGCGATCCCGTTCGGACGGGGGCCAAGCCGCTCGGTCCCCGCAGGCGCAGTCGTCGACCGGATTGCCGGGCTGGTCGATGCAGGACACCGCGAGATCGTTCTGACCGGCGTCGACCTGACCAGCTATGGCCCCGATCTTCCCGGCGCCCCCACGCTCGGCCAGCTTGTCGAGCGCATTCTGCACGCGGTGCCGCGGCTCGAGCGGCTCCGTCTGTCGTCGCTCGACGGCATCGAGATCGACGACAGGCTCTTCGCGCTGCTCACGACCGAGCCCCGGATCATGCCGCATGTCCACCTCTCGCTCCAGGCGGGCGACGACATGGTGTTGAAGCGGATGAAGCGACGTCATTCGCGCGCCCAGAGCGTGGCGCTCGTCCAGCGGCTCAAGACCGCCCGTCCCGACATCGCGATCGGCGCGGACCTGATCGCCGGGTTCCCGACCGAGGACGAGGCGATGTTCCAGAACACGCATGCGCTGATCGCTGACTGCGACATCGTTCATTCGCACATCTTCCCCTATTCACCGCGGGCCGGCACCCCCGCCGCCCGAATGCCGCAGGTCGAGCCCGAGATCCGCCGCCGACGCGCTGCGATCCTCCGCGAGACGGGCCAGGCCGTTCACGCGGCATGGTTGCAGACGCTGGTCGGGACGACGCAGCACCTGCTGGTCGAACGTCCGGGCGACTCCGGCCATGTCGGAAATTTCGCGGAAGTCCTGCTGGACGCGCCTGCGGCACCGGGCGACATCCTCCGAATCACGATCACCGGCGTTCTGGGCGAGCGCCTGAGCGCAACACGGGAATCCCTATGAGCACCACCCCAAGCTGGCACGACAAACTCATCGGCGGCTTCAAGCGTACCTCTGACCGGCTCGTCGGCAATCTCGCTGGCCTCAGCGGTGCGCGGCTCGACGATGCGACGCTCGACGAGATCGAGGAGGCGTTGATCGCATCGGATCTCGGTCCTGAAACCGCCGGCCGCATTCGCCATCGGCTCGCCGAGGGCAGTTTCGAGCGCAACATGGAAGAGCTCGGCATCCGCGTCATCGTCGCGGAAGAGGTCGAAAAGGTCCTTGCCAAGGTCGCCAAGCCGCTCGAGATAGACGCCTTCCCGCGCCCTCAGGTGATCCTAGTGATCGGCGTCAACGGGTCGGGCAAGACGACCACCATCGCGAAGCTCGCCCATCTGCTGATGGAACAGGATTACGGCGTCATGCTGGCGGCGGGCGACACGTTCCGCGCCGCTGCGATCGGCCAGTTGCGCACCTGGGCCGAGCGCGTCGGCGTGCCGATCGTCACCGGACCGGAAGGCGGCGACGCAGCGGGCGTCGTCTGGGATGCGGTGAAGAAGGCGACCGAAACGGGGATCGACGTGCTGATCGTCGACACCGCCGGCCGCCTGCAGAACAAGCGCGAACTGATGGACGAACTCGCCAAGATCCGTCGCGTGCTCGGCCGTATCAATCCCGAGAGCCCGCACGACATCGTCCTCGTCCTCGATGCGACGACGGGGCAGAATGCGCTCCAGCAGATTGAAGTCTTCAAGGAGGTGGCGGGCGTGACTGGCGTTGTGATGACCAAGCTCGACGGCACCGCACGCGGCGGCGTGCTGGTCGCAGCGGCGGAGAAATACGGTCTGCCGATCCACGCGATCGGCATCGGCGAAGGCATGACGGACCTGCGCCCGTTCGACGCAAACGAGGTCAGCCGGATCATCGCGGGCGTCGAAAGCGTCCGAAAATAACACGCCGCCCCGCTCTCCGGTCTTACCGCAATTCCTGGATACAAAAGTGACCAAGCCCCCCCTGTCCCCCGGCCTGCGCATGGCGATCGATTATGGTCCGCTGGCGATCTTCTTCGCGGTGAACTTCCTCACCCCCGGCGCACCGATCGCGCGCGTGGTCACCGCGACGACCGCGTTCATCGTCGCGACGATCGTCGCGATGATCGTCTCGAAGGTAAAGGCGGGACATATCTCGCCGATGCTGTGGATGTCGGGTGCCCTGATCGTCGTGTTCGGCGGCCTGACGATCTATTTCCATGACCAGCGCTTTATCCAGATGAAGCCCACGATCATCTACGCGATGTTCGCCGCCATCCTGACCTTCGGGCTGGTGACCGGGCGCCCGCTGCTTCAGTCGCTGCTCGGCACCGCCTATCCAGGACTGACCGCCGAGGGCTGGCGCAAGCTCACGCGCAACTGGACCGTGTTCTTCGTGTTCATGGCAGTGTTGAACGAAGTCGTCTGGCGGAACACCACGTGGGATTTCTGGGTCGGCTTCAAGCTCTGGGGCGCGATCCCGATGACGTTGATCTTCGCCTTTGCCAACATCCCGATGCTGCTGAAGCATGGATTGCAAACGGGCGACAAGGCCGTCACCAACCTGCCGCCCGAAGGGTAATTATGAACCGTCATCCCGGTAAAGCCGGGATGACGGTAACGGGATCGGCTCAGCCAGCGACCTTCGCGTAGCGCTCGCCGACGACATCCCAGTTCACGATATCCCACCACGCCTTCAGATAGCCCGGACGATCATTCTTGTACGTCAGGTAATAGGCGTGCTCCCAGACGTCGTTGCCGAGCAACGGCGTACCGGGCTCCTTGGCATCGTCCATCAACGGGTTGTCCTGATTCGGCGTGCTCGTGACCTTCAGCTTGCCGCTGTCATCGGCGATCAGCCACGCCCAGCCCGACCCGAACTGCCCCGCACCCTTGGTGTTGAACTCGTCCTTGAGCTTATCGAGGCTGCCGAAATCGCGATCGATCGCCTCGGCGAGCTTGCCCGACGGCGCCTGCCCCGTCTTGGCTGCCATCGTCTTCCAGAAGAAGTCGTGGTTCCAGAAACCGCCGCCATTGTTACGCACGAGCGGCGGCTGCGACGAGATCATGCCGAGAATGTCCTCGATCGACTTGCCCGCAAGCGCGGAGTCCTTCTCGACGCCCTCGTTCAGCTTGGCCGTGTATGCCGCATGATGCTTGTCGTGATGAAACTTCATCGTTTCCTGATCGATCACGGGCTCGAGCGCGTCATAGGCGTAAGGCAGCGGGGGAAGTTCGAAAGCCATCAGGAGTCTCCTCAAAGACAATGGGTGAATGGGGTCGGACGTCAAACGCCCGCGGCCCCCAAATGGTCCCCGGACGGTCGTTACACAAGCGGATCGGACCTCGATCAGGCGCCGGCGTGCAACAGTTCGTGCCGCTTCAGGGCATGCCGCAACTGATCATAGCTGAGACCGAGCGCCTCGGCGGTGGCCCGCTGGTTGAACCGATGCTCGGCCAACGCACGCGACAGCAGGTCGCGCTCGAACCGGGACACGCGCGACTTGAAATCCGACGGCCCGTCCTCGCATGCGACGACCGGATTGTCGGCGTCATCCTCTACCGCGTTATTAGTCGCGCCGGCAGACGGCGATGCTGGGGCTGGTGGCAGGACCGGCTTGCGGTCAGCAGCACGTGGCCTGTGCGGCGACTGGAATGGATCGATCTCGATCGCATCGATCGGCCCCTCATGCTCCCAGCGATAGACCGCGCGTTCGACGACGTTACGCAGCTCACGGACATTTCCAGGCCAGTCATAGTCTGCCAGCGCAGCGCGTGCGGAGGGTCCGAACCCCTCCCACCGCTCGCGCCCGAGCTCGGACGCCATCCGTCGACCGAAATGGTCCGCTAGCACCATCACGTCGCCGGCCCGCGCGCGCAGCGGGGGCAGTGTGACGACCTCGAATGACAACCGATCGAGAAGGTCGGCGCGAAATTCATGCCGCATCACCTTGTCGGGCAGATGCTCGTTCGTCGCAGCCACGATCCGAACGTCGACGCGCAGCGGCCGCGATGAGCCGATCCGGGTGATCTCGCCATATTCGACGGCGCGCAGCAACCGGTCCTGCGCCGCCATCGACAGCGTGCCCAGCTCGTCAAGGAACAGGGTGCCGCCATGTGCCTCCTCGAACCGCCCGACCCGTGCCTTGGTCGCACCGGTGAACGCGCCGGCCTCATGTCCGAACAATTCTGCCTCGATCAGCGTCTCGGGCAGCGCGGCGCAGTTCATGATCACAAGTGGCTGGTCCCAGCGCGGGCTCAGCCGGTGGAGCCGCTCGGCGACCAATTCCTTGCCCGTACCGCGTTCCCCGATCACGAGCACCGGTCGGTCGAGCGCCGCCGCGCGCGACGCACGTTCGAGCGCTCCCATGAACGCGCCGGATTGGCCGATAACCTGCGTTGTTCTCTCCATTGCCAAAGTGTGGCGGAAATTCCCAACGCATAGCAAGGAACAAACTGCTCGCCCGACGCCCTGCTGGCACAACCGCATGATTTCCGGGCTTTTCTAAAACTGGCACGACTGATGCAACGCTTTGGACAACCCGCCCAAAGGCGGAACCAACCATCGCCTCAAAGGGGACTCATCATGATCAAGACCGGCATCGTCCGCACCGTCGCCACGCTCGCCTGCACCTTCGTCGTCAGCGCCACCTTCATTCTCGCGGCGGTGGCGCCCGCGCATCAGGCGCCCGCTACGCGACACACCGCAATCGTGGCATAAGGTTCGTCCGCCGCACGAAGACCCCTGGAGTAGAATTTACATGGGCATTTTTTCCCGCACCCGCGACATCGTCGCCGCCAACTTCGCCGACCTCATCGAAAAGGCGGAGGATCCGGCCAAGATGATCCGGATGATCATCCTGGAGATGGAGGAAACGCTGGTCGAGGTTCGCGCCTCCGCCGCGCGCACCATCGCGGACCAGAAGGAGATGCGCCGCCATATCGCCAAGCTGGAACAGCTCCAGGAAAACTGGACCGAGAAGGCCGAGCTCGCGCTGAGCAAGGACCGCGAGGATCTTGCCAAGGCTGCGCTGGTCGAACGCCAGAAGGCGTCCGACATGGCCGAGCAGCTCAAGGCGGAAGTCGGCGTCCTCGACGACGCGCTCAGCGCCTCCGAGGCGGACATCGCCAAGCTGCAGACCAAGCTGCGCGAGGCGCGGACCAAGCAGAATGCGGTGCAGACGCGGCTGGAAAGCGCGAACAACCGCACCCGGCTTCGCGAGATGTACAACGGCCCGAAGACGCACGAGGCGTTCAGCCGCTTCGACATTCTCGACCGCCGCGTCGACGAGGCGGAGGGTCGCGCCGACGCAATGGGGCTCGGCGTCGTCAAGACGCTCGAGGAAGAGATCGCCGAGCTGCGCAGCAACGACAAGGTCGATGCCCAGCTCGCCGCGCTCAAGGCCCGCCTGAAGAAGGACGACTGAGATGGATTTCGAAGGACTCGTCGCCATTCTCGGCGCGCTCGTCGGGCTGCCCTGGCTGATCCTGCATTATGTCACCAAGTGGAAGACCGCACCCAAGATCACCGATGAGGACGAACGACTGCTCGACGAGATGCAACTTCTCGCCCGCCGACTCGAGGACCGGGTGCTGACGGTCGAGCGGATCATCGCCGCCGACAATCCCGACTGGAAGCCCGGCCTCGGCACCAGCCAGTCGTCCTACCTGTCCGATCGCCAGGCTGACCGCACGATCGACACCCGCTTTGAACGCAACATGGATCGGAGGAACTGAAATGTCCGCCAGCCGTACCCAATTCTACCTCGACAAGCAGAACGCCAAATGGAAGGGCGTCTGCGCCGGGATCGCCGACTATACCGGGATCGATGTCCTGATCGTCCGCGTCTCGGTCGTCCTGCTGACGCTGGCCGGGGGCTTTCCCTGGACACTGATCGCCTATTGGCTGGTCGCGTGGATGGGACAGCCAAAGCCGTTCGGTCTGTACGAAACACCCGACGACGCGAAGTTCTGGCAAGGCGTCCGCTCGAACCCGAAGCGCTCGACCGCAGAGGTCCGCAGCAAGTTCCGCGACATCGATCGTCGTCTCGCCGACATCGAAACGCACTATACCAGCCGGAGCAGCAGCAGCCTCGCGGCAGAGATCGACAGCCTGCGCTGAGACGCGGCGTAGACGGGGAGAATGATGATGAATTGGGGTGGACCGGGTTTCGTCGTCGCGATCATCGCGATCACGACGATGGGATGGGTGATCAACAACTGGATACGCGCAAAGCACGGCTATGCGCTGGAGGATGAGTGGAGCGGGAAGACGCACCGGGTCGACCCGAAGGACGCCCGCAAGCTGGAACTGCTTTCCGGCGAGAACGAGCGCCTGACCGGCCAGGTTTCCCGTCTCGAAGAGCGGATTGCCGTTCTTGAGCGCATCGCCACCGATCCCGCGGAGCGTACCGCCCGCGAGATCGAGGCTCTCCGCCTCCAGCCGCGATAGAGGACGCCGCCATGATCAGCCCCCTGCTCATCCCCATTCTCGGCATATCCTGCGGCCTGCTCGCGATCTTCGGCGGCGTCTTCGTCAAGCCCTGGTTCGCCTATCGGCAGCGCCGGATGGAAATCGATGCCCAACTCGTCGCCGAAAAGTCCGCACAATATGCGGCACAGAATGAACGTCTCGAACAACGTGTGAGGGTGCTGGAACGGATCGTCACCGATCGCGGGATCGGCCTGGCGGACGAAATCGACCTGCTCCGCGACGAGCGCCCCCTAAACTAGACCCGTATTCAGGAGCTGACCGATGAATCCCTTCACGATGGTCGTCTGTATCGTTTTGATCGTGGCGGTCTCCCGCGTGCTCCGGGCGCGATACCATGCGCAAGGATCGCTCTCCGCCCCGGCGGATACCGCCGACACGCTGCGTCTGCGCGACGAGGTGCGCCAGATGAAGGAGCGCATCCAGGTGCTCGAACGCGTCATCACCGACAACCACAAGAGCGTCGATCTCGACCGAGAGATCGAGCGGCTCCGCGACCGCTAGGAGGAGGCGGACATGACCGAACCGAACGTCTATATCACGCTCGCGCTGACCGGCCTGGTGGCGCTCGCGATGATCGTCACCGCGGGACTCGCCGGCTGGCGCGGCTGGCTGTCGATCAGGCGCCTGGAGATCGACCAAGCGCACGACACCGGCCTGCCCGTGGCGGTGTCGACTGGCGCGCGCATCGAGATCGCAGACCTGAAGGAACGCATCAAGAAGCTGGAGGCGATCGCCGCCGGGGTCGACCTGTAGCGCGGCAATCGTGTCCTGCCGCACGCGCAGCGGTTGCGGGCGAGATGACGCGGGAGTACCGCGACGCCATGCCCAAGCTAGCCGATATCCATGAGGAATATGACTTCCTCGAACCCGACGACCGCTACCGCCTTCTGATCGACCTCGGACGCGATCTCGAACCCATGCCCGATGCCCTGAAGACCGATGCGACGCTGGTTCGCGGCTGCTCGGCATCCGTGTGGGTCTATCCGATGAAGACCGACGACGGCCGGCTCCATTTCCTCGCGGACTCGAACGCCGCGATCACCAAGGGGATCATCGCGCTCGTCCTTCAAGCGGTGCAGGACCAACCGCCGGCGGCGATCGTCGCGACCGACATCGGTGCGGAACTGGCGCCGTTCGATCTCGGCAAGCAACTCAGTTCGAACCGGACGCAGGGAATCCCGAACATGATCGCGTTGATCCGCGAGACCGCCGAACGCTACGCCAGCTAGGCGGCCTTGAGGCCGTCTTCCACCCGGGGAGGGCACGGCGGAGAGGCATCACCCCCGCGCAGCGTCGTTACGATCTCGCCAACGTCGGCGCCGGCGGGGACCAGCATCCACCGATCGGGCTGGGCCGCATCGATCATCACGACCGCGTTCTTCGGGCAGACCCCGAGACATTTGACCTCGACCACGCCGCGGTCGGCCTTGCGCCCCTTCTTCAGCCCGAGGGCGGCGCGCAACAGCTTGGCGAGCGGCGTGCGGCGCTTGTCGCCAAACCCGCCCGCGAGCTTCTTCGAACATTTGCCGCAGACCAGCACGCTTCCCTGCCAGCGGCTCGCCAGCACGCGGATCACGCCGGCTTCCACGTCCGTGCATCCTCTGCGGCGCGCAAGACCTCGTAAGCGGCCTGGACACCCTGGAACCGTGTTGCTGCATCATTGTCGCCCGGACGCACATCGGGGTGATTGGCCTTGGCCATTCGCCGCCACGCGGCACGGACATCCTCGAACGTCGCATCAGGTTCGAGCTGCAGCACTTCAAGCGCGCGCATCTCGTCGCGCGACCGGCTGCCGTCGCCCGACCCCGCCCAGGCATAATGCTTCGGATCCGCATAGCCGTCCGCGGTACGCGTCTCCGCCGCCTCGCGCTCGGCAGCTTCCTCGGCGCTCAGACCTTCGAAATAATTCCAGCCGCGATTATACTCGCCCGCATGCGTCATGCAGAAATACCAGCGGTCCGGGCTGTTGGGCGATTTCGGCGCCGGGCAATTGCCGGGTTCGTTGCAGCCGTGCCGGTCGCACAATCGAACCGTCACCGCCTCGCTGCTAGAGCCATAGCCGCGCCACCGCGGAAATCCCCAATCGGGTGTACGTGTCGTGCTTCGCGCCATAGCCGTTCGAGATAGGCGTCCCCACCGACAACGCAACCGCGTACCGCACCGCCAAACGATCAAGCCACGCGGCCGCACCTGCGGCCGGGACCGACATTGCGCCTTGAGTCAGGAGGCGTTCATCGCCTAATGAACATGAATAAATTGTCATCTGGCATAGGGTAAAGCGTCTGCTCCGGGCGCATCCCGGCCGACGTCGCGGCGACAGGAGCCCTGGTGCAAACTCTCATTCCGAAGCTAAGCACGTGGCGGGCCGATCTGCCCGCGTCGATCGTGGTCGCCCTTGTCGCCCTGCCCCTGTGTCTGGGCGTTGCGCTTGCGTCAGGTGCGCCGCTGTTCGCAGGCGTCATCGCCGGAATCGTCGGCGGCATCGCCGTCGGGCTCTTCTCAAAATCTCCCTTGTCGGTCAGCGGACCGGCTGCAGGCTTGACCGTGATCGTCCTCGCAGCGATCGAAAGCATGCCGAGCTACCAGATGTTCCTGATGGCCGTCGTGCTGGCGGGCGTGCTTCAGATCGGCTTTTCGCTGACGCGCGCGGGTATTCTCAGCGAATTCGTGCCCTCCTCGGTGATCACCGGGATGCTGGCCGCGATCGGCCTGATCCTTATCCTCAAGCAGATTCCGCACGCGGTCGGCTTCGACCGCGAGGCCGAGGGGATCTTCGAATTCTCCACCGCCAACGGCGTCAACACCTTCTCGCGAATCATCGACAGTCTGAGCGCGAGCGTGACCCCCGGTGCGATCCTGATTGCCGGGATCAGCCTGGCATTCCTGTTCTGGTGGGACGGCGCGAAACCGAAGAATGGCCCGCTCCGGTTCGTCCCCGGCCCGCTCGTCGTCGTCCTGATCGGCGTGCTCGGCAACGCGCTGCTGGGCGCGGTCAAGCCTGATTGGCAGCTCCAGGCGACACATCTCGTCCAGGTACCCGTCACGCAGAAGCTTTCCGAATTTCCCACGCTGTTCACGCTCCCGGACTTTTCCGGCATCAGCATGGGCATCGTCTGGACAACTGCGGTCACGCTCGCAATCGTCGCGAGCTTGGAGTCGCTGCTCAGCGTGAAAGCGGTCGACGAGATCGATCCGCGCCGTCGCTCCACCGACAAGAACTGGGAGTTGCTCGCGCAGGGCGGGGGTAACATCCTGTCGGGCATGATCGGCGGGCTTCCCGTCACGTCGGTGATCGTCCGATCGTCGGCCAATGTCGACGCCAAGGCGGAGAGCAAGCTTTCGACCATGCTCCACGGCTTCTGGCTGCTGATCAGCGTTGCACTGATCCCGTCGCTGCTTAACCTGATCCCGCTCTCCGCGCTTGCCGCGGTGCTGATCGCGACCGGTTACAAGCTGACCAAGCCGAAGCTGTTTCTGGAACGCTACAAGCAGGGCTGGACGCAGTTCATCCCCTTCGTCGTCACAGTCGGCGCGATCCTGTTTACCGATTTGCTCGAGGGCATCGTGATTGGCATCGTTGTCGGCTTCGTATTCGTCATTGCACGCAACTTCCGTACCGCGATCACCTTTGCCTGCGATGGCGACGACTGCCTCGTCCGTGCGCGCCGCAACCTGTATTTCATCCACAAATATGAATTGCAGAAGTCGCTGAACCGCGTGCCCGACAATACCCAGGTGCTGATCGACCTGTCGTCGACCAGTTATGTCGACCTCGACAATATCGACATCATCAACGCGTTCATCAAAGGCGCGGAATATCGCGGCATCACCGTCAGCCTGCGCGGCGATATCGCCGGCAAGCGTGCCGCGTTGATCAACGCGCCATCGAGCGAGGTTCTGTACACATGAGACGCTACAAACAGCTGCTGCTCGCCAACAAGGCCTGGGTCGCAGAGCATACCGACGAGAATCCCGATTTCTTCAGCCGCCAGACGGTCGGCCAGAAGCCGGAATTCCTGTGGATCGGCTGCTCGGACAGTCGCGTCAGTCCCGAACAGATGACGATGACTCAGCCGGGCGGGATGTTCATCCACCGCAACATCGCCAACCTCGTCAACGATCACGACCTGAACCTCATGTCGGTGCTGCAATATGCGGTCGACGTACTGAAGGTGAAGCATGTCATCGTCTGCGGCCATCACGGTTGCGGCGGCATCATGGGTACGCTGCAAGGTGGCCTGGACGGTCCCGTCGACGAGTGGCTCGATACTGCGCGCGAAGTGCTGCGCGATCACCGCGACGAGATCGATGCGCAGCCTACCGAAGAGGCCAAGGTCAATCGCTTCGTCGAGGTCAACGTCCGCGACCAGCTCGTTCGCCTCGCGCGCACCAGGACTGTGCAGGATGCGTTCGCCAAGGGGCAGGAACTGGCACTGCACGGCTGGGTCTACGACATGCGTGACGGCCATATCAAACCGCTCATGGAGATCGCCGCCGACACGGTTCTCGACGAGATTGGCAGGCCTGACAAGGTGCTGGTCTGACGTCAGTCCCTCCTCCGACGGGGAGGGCAGGATCATCCCGGCATCTTGAACCGGACATTCTGGGAAAGCCCGCCGCAGCCGACACCGCCATCGGGGCGAAACGTCTTCGTATATCGGGCGCCCGCGACGGTCTGCGTGCCGGCCTTGGTGAAAACGAACGGCGGATAGCTGAGCACCGCGCGCTCGTTAAACACCTTGCCGTCCGGCCCCACATCGAACTGCGTCCGGGTCCAGCCTTCGAATCCCCAAATGCGGGCTTCATCCGGAAACGTGCCGCCGGCCGAAAGGAATCGGGGCGGGGCATCAAGGATCGCGCACTGGCTGGCCGCCAGCCCCGACCGGTTGAACGTGGCACGTGCCGCCACCGGATCCCCCGCCTGCTGCTGTAGCGACGCCAGCCGGATCAGCGCACCGACACGCATCGGGTCGTTTGCTGCCAAACCCTTGTCGTCCGCGACCGCCTGTAACGGCGCCACACGCCGGCTTCGGCTCTTGGTCGAATCCGCTATGAGCAGTTGCAGCGCCGATCGCGCTTGCGGATCCTGCGCATAACCGCGCTTCGACAGCAGCGGCGTGATAGCGCGGGCATAGGCGCCCTGCTTCCAGCTATCGGCACTTTCGGTCTCACGCACACGGATGTCGAGCGGGAGCAGCGCGATCGGCGGGGCGCCGTTTGCCTGAGCAATAGCGAACGCCCGCTGCGCCAGCTCATGCGCCTCCTCACGACCCACGACCGCGTTGCCAACGAGCTGGTACAAGGGTGGCAGCGTGGCGAGCGATGTCGGCCCCGACTTGCCCTCCGCCGCCGCGAGTGCGGCACGTTGCCCGACGATGGCGGCGGCATCCGCGCCACGTTCGCTTACCGGTAGCGAAAGCCCCTTGGACTCGAGCCAGGCCGCCATGTCCGCGTCGAGAAACTTGGTGATCGACGGTCGCTCGAACGCGGTCGAGCAGCGCATCTCGACGCGGATATTGTAGCGGAAGAACGCGGGAAAGGATTTGGTCTGCTCGGGCGTCCATGACCAGTCGCGGACGGCACGCGCAAATTCGAGCGCCACCGCGCCACCGCCTGCGGCATAGATGGGCGAGACGCCGCGCACCACGCCGTCATTGTCGATCGTGAACTCGACGACCGCCATGTCCGCAGGCCTCAGATCGGCCTCGCCACCGCAGGCGGGTACCTCCATCTGTACCGCCGGATCAAACTCCCCCTTGCTCAACCGGCCCGCGCCGGTCATCGCCATGTACCGGCGGGCCTCTTCGCTCTTGCCCGCCAACAGTGACGCGATCGCCGCATCTGACCGCGCAGAAACGTCGCGCGAATCGGTCTGCGACGTCATCCCGCCATAAAATTTGACCGCCTCAACCGCTTGCGTCCGCGCCTGTTCATACTGCCCCCGGTTCAGCGCCAGAATCGCGCGACGCCGCGCAATCAAAGCCTTTACATCCGCATCGGCAGGGGCCGTCCGGACGAGCGCATCGACCTTCGCAAGGGCCGCATCCGCGGCGGCGGGATCGGTGAACGTCGTCGTGTCCGCCAAAGACAACAACGCCGCGACCTTCAGCGACGCGCCGTCCGCCGCAGCGGCGGCGCTAGCAAACGAGACGCTCGCCCCCGCATAATCGAGCGCATTCTGCGCAATGAGGCCCAGATCATAATAGGCCCGCCACCGATCCTCGGCGAGCGTCGGATCGTTCGCGGGCAACAGGGCGAGGCCGTCGCGCGCCGCGGTCACCGCATCGTCCGACCGGTCGAGCTTGAACAGCGCCGCACTCTTGCGGATCAGCGCAATCCCCCGGCTCCGCGATCCGGGCTTGGTTCGCGCCTCGAGTGTCGTCCATGCCGCCAGCGCAGCGGGCCTGTCGCCCTTCGCATCCAACGCTGCTGCCGCTTCGAAATCCTGCTGCACTGTGGTTACGGGCCCCTGCGCCGTAACCTACGCGGCGACCGCCGCCATCAAAACGCCTGCGCCCATCAGTCCTGCCCGGTCGATACGCATTACATCCCCCACGTCTTTTGGGCAGTCTGCATGCGATCGGGAAAGGATGCCAGAGGGTCTGTAAGCCGGGTTCTGTCCATTTCCGACCCTTCGGTCGAAAGTTAGGCGACCATTCCTCTAGGACGACGGTTGCCCGCCGCCTCAAGCAATCAACCCGGGTGACGAGCCGGAACGAAGCCCATGTGCCACCCCTATTCGATCTTGCTCCCGGTGGGGTTTGCCATGCCGCCCCTGTTACCAGGCGCGCGGTGCGCTCTTACCGCACCCTTTCACTCTGACCGCCCCGGCTTGCGCCGAGGGTTGGCCGTCTGCTCTCTGTGGCACTGTCCCTGGGGTCACCCCCGCCGGGCGTTACCCGGCACCGTCGTTCCGCGGAGCCCGGACTTTCCTCGCGGATGCCATTACAACACCCCCGCGGGCGCCCGACCCTCTGGCGCGCCGATCCCTAGTCGTCACCCATCGGTTTGGGAAGCAGCAAAGCGAGCAGGATGCACCGGCATTCCGCATCGATCTCGCCGTCCACCAGCTCGGGGCGGAACCGGCGCTGGAACGCCATGATCGCCGCCATCCGGTTCTCCACGTCGTAGCCGAACCGTTCGAGCGCAAGGCAGAACCCGCCCTCCGTCCAGCCGGGATCCATCAGATTCTTGGTCGGCCGCGGCAGCGCAAGCCGGCGTCGCGCCAGTTCGTGCCACGGGAACAACTCGCCGGGATCGCGCTTGCGCGTCGGCGCGATGTCGGAATGACCGACGATGTTACCCCGCGTGATCTCGTGGCGGTCCTTGATCTGCGCCACCAACGGCAGCAGCGCGGCGATCTGTTCGGGCGGGAACGGGCGATAGCCGAACTCATGCCCAGGATTGACGATCTCGATGCCGATGCTTGCCGAATTGACGTCCTCGATCCCGCGCCAGTGTGACCGTCCCGCGTGCCAGGCCCGCTTATCCTCGGCGACCATCCGCAGGACGGTCCCGTCCTCCTCGATCAGATAATGTGCCGACACCTTCGCGTCCGGATCGCGCAGGCGGGCGATCGCGGACGGGCCATCC
This sequence comes from Sphingomonas sp. STIS6.2, assembly GCF_000732685.2. Taxonomy (NCBI): domain Bacteria; kingdom Pseudomonadati; phylum Pseudomonadota; class Alphaproteobacteria; order Sphingomonadales; family Sphingomonadaceae; genus Sphingomonas; species Sphingomonas sp. STIS6.2. Next base: position 48,375 of record NZ_JPDP02000022.1, on the reverse strand, counting down.
TGCATGCCGGTATAGTGCAATACGATCATGCTGACAGGCAGCGTTCGGTCGTCGAAATTCGGTGACGGCGTCTCGATGATCGTCAAGCCAGCTTCCCCTCCAGCCGGTCCGCGCGTGCGGTCCGGATCGTGACGATCGCGACGCCGAGCATCGCAACGCCTCCGCCTGCAAGCATCAATAGCGTCAACGGGTTGCCGAAGTAATAGGCTGCGGCGAACACCGAGATTATTGGTGCGGCGAGCGTCATCGGCGTGACCACGCTGACCGAATGACGCTGCAACAGCCATGACATCGAGCCCTGGCCGATCACCGTCGATCCGATCGCGGAAAACGCCACCCAGCCGACCGTGCGGAGCGGCAGGTCAGGGATCGCGCGCATCGCCGCAGGCTCGGTGATCATCGCCACGACCGCCATTACCAGACTCCCCATCAGACCGACCCAGGCATAGATCGTCAGGACCGGCACGCCGACGAGCCGCCGCTGGATCAGCGAGGTGATCGCCCAGATCAGGCTTGCCAGCGCGGTCAGCGCAAGACCGGCGCCCTCGCGCGCTGCCGACGGATCGAAGACCAGCAGCACCACTCCCAGGATCGACAGGCCTATCCCCAGCATCCGGAGCCAGTGGATCCGTTCGCGAAAAACGACGATCGCGAGCAGCAGCGCGAACGGAACGCCGAGCTGGCCGGCGATCGCCAACGCGCCGATATTGGTCGCGACCGACAGTGACAGATTGATCACGAGATAGAAGATGCCGCCCGACAACAGTCCGAGCAGTGCCAGCGTCGCGGTCCGTCCCGGCACCAGCCGGAACCAGCTTGCGCAGACCGCAAACACGATGACCTGGCGCAGGAACCCGGCCGTCATCGGCGCGATTTCCGTCACCGCCATCTTCACGGCGATGATGTTGAGCCCCCACAGCACGTTCATCACGACGACGATCGCAAAGTCGCGCAGGCCGAACCGATGCGTCGCTGGAGGTGCGGCCTGGATCGTCATCCCCCAACGCTTGCCGGGATCGCACCGCGATGTAAACTGCCGCAGCACTCTATCGCGGGATCAGGACCCGGGCGCGCGAAGCCGCGGATCGCCAGTGCTTGACGACGGCGTTTCGTAGAAGCCGCGATAGCGCTGGCTGGGCTCGAACAACGGGGTCTGCCCGCTCACCGTCTCCCCCGCGCCCATCACGAACAGGCCGCCGGGCCGTAGTGTCCGTGCGATCGTCGAGAACACCCGCAATTTCGTCTCCGCCGTCAGGTACAACAGGACATTGCGGCACAGGACCAGGTCGAAACGTCCTGCCGGCGCCGCATCGGACACCAGATTCACCCGCCGAAACGTGACCAGCTTCACCAGCTCAGGCTTGGCGACCCAGTCTGCGCCGACACCGTCGAACCACCGCATCATCCGACGGATCGGTAACCCGCGCTGAATCTCGAACTGCGTGAAACGCCCCGACCGTGCGCGGGCGATTGCGGCGCCCGAAACGTCGGTCGCGACGATATCCGGAACCGGCGCACCAGTCGTCTCGTGCCGCTCGGCGAACAGCATCGCCAGTGACAGCGGCTCCTGCCCGGTCGAACATCCCGCGCACCAGATCCGGATGCGATGACCGGCGGTCTCGGCATCCGCGATCGCCGCGACGAGGTGCTCGAAGACCTGCGCGTCCCGGTAGAAGGACGTTTCCTGGTTCAGCAGCGCGTCGACGATATGCTCGCCGATCTCCCGATCCTTTCCGGCCAGCAACTGCGCAACCAGCTCATCAAGGCTGCCGAGCTGGCGTTCACGCAACAGCGGCTTGAGCGCTGTATCAAGGCGCCAGGAGCGATAGGCCGCGATCTGCTGTCCCGTCCGCGCTTCTAGCAGCGCGGTCAGCACGTCGATCGTCGCCTGGGAGGCCGCCGTTGCCGGTGAGGATGACGGCGCCGTGGTCGGCATGCTCCGCCCGCGCAACGCTGACGCGCCCATCATGGACGGCGCTGCGACGCGATGAGCCGCCCGATCGCCTCGGGGGGCAGTATCGCCGCAGCGACACCCGACGACACGACTGCGCCCGGCATGCCCCAGACGACCGACGTCGTCTGATCCTGAGCGACCACGCTGCCGCCGGCGTCGTGGACCTGTCGCGCCCCCTCCGCACCGTCACGGCCCATGCCGCTCAGCATGATAGCCAGCGCGCGCGCGCCAAAGACTTGGGCGACCGATCCCAGCATCGGATCGACTGAGGGGAGGCAGCCGCTGCCGACGACGCCCTGCCTGAGGCGGATCGCGGCACCGCCGTCGCTCAGCCGCACGCAGGTCATGTGGGCGTCGCCGGGGGCGATGAACAGGCGGCCGGGGCGGATCCGCAGGCGGTCGGTCGCGACGTCGCACGGCCGGCCGGACAGGACCGTGAGTTGTGCCGCGAAATACGGCATGAACGACGCGGGCAAATGTTGCGTGATCAGGATCGGCAGCTGGAACGTGGCGGGCAACTCACGCAGCAACTGGCTCAGTGCGTGAATCCCGCCGGTCGATGCACCGATCGCGACGATGTCATAGGCGTCGCCGACCGCGACGGAACGGCCTTGATCCGCAGCACCCCGGCCGCACAGCGGCTCAATTGCGGCCGTGACGTTGCTCGCGCTTCTCAGTCCCGACGCGCGGGTAGGCACGATCGCGGTCGGGGCTTCACACAGGCGTTCGAGCTTTTCGACCAGTGCGGTTGCAAAGCGGCCAGACATCCCGCTGGCGCCCGGCTTCACCAGCGTTTCCGCCGCCCCCAGCGCGAGCGCCTGGACCGCTGCCGCACCGCCCTCATCGGCGGAGGAGGAGACGATCAGGATCTTGGCACCCTGCCCCGCAGCGATAAGGTCCGGCAAAGCGGTCAGTCCGTCGACCCCCGGCATTTCAATATCGAGCAGGATGAAATCGACCTCAGCGGAGCGCAGGAACTCGAGTGCGGCTCCCGCATTGGCAACCGCGCCGACGACGGTGAACTGCGAGCTCGCGTCGATCAGCCGCGCCATCACCGCGCGGGCGACCACCGAATCATCGACGATCAGGACGCGCGCGACGGCGGACGAAGGCGACCGCGGCAGCGGTGGAAGGGGCAGCGAGGCGGCCACGGCGTCGTAAGACCCGCTCAGGCCATGCCGACGATTTGCAATTTCGATGCGAGGGTTTCGCGGTCGAACGGCTTCATGACATATTCGTCGGCACCCGCCTCGATCGCGGCGCGGATATACGCCATGCCGTTCTCGGTCGTGCAGAAGACGACCTTGGGACGCTGCGTGATATCGCTGTCGCGCAGCGCTCGCAGGAAATCCATGCCGCTCATGACGGGCATGTTCCAGTCGAGCAGGATGACGTCCGGAACCGACTCCAGACAGCACTGGAGCGCCTCCTGGCCGTCACATGCCTCGCGAACGGTAAAATCAAGCGTTTCGAGGATGTGACGCGCGACCTTGCGGATCACCTTCGAATCATCAACGACAAGACAGGTCTTCATGGAAAGCCTTCCGGGGTGATCATGGCGCCCGCCTTAGCCGGCAAAGCGTAAGCACCGGGTTAAGCGCGCGCGAGTTGGCCGCCGTTCAGGCGACGAGCGCGGGCAAGGACGACGGCACCACCGCGGCCAGGTCGAGCACCAGCATCGGCTCGCCATCGCGATCGACCAGCCCCGACGCCGCCGCCGCCCAGCCGTGGTTGAGCGCCAGCCCCGACGACAGCGGCAGCCGCTCGAACGGCGCGACATCCTCGAGCGAGTCGACCAGGATCGCATAATCATGCCCGTCGACCTGCGTGATGACCGCCCGTCTGGCGGTTTCGGGCGTCGGCGCGAGCCCCAGTGCAGTGCCGGTATCGATCACCGTCACAACCCGACTGCGAAGCGCGGTCAGCCCGCGGATCGCCGCCTCCGCCTGCGGCACCGCGACGACATCACCGATATCGACGACCGAGCCGACCTGTTCTGCCGGAATCGCGACGCCGCGCCCGGCGATATGCGCGATCAGAAACAATTCCATCAGCGCGCTCCCCCACTCGTCACGGCGCGAATAGAGGGTGCTGAATCCTCTTGTTGCGCGCCGGCCTGCGCCGCGACCCGCCGCGCGAGTTCCTCGATCAGGGCCGGACGATCATAGCGATAGATGCTATGGTCCTGCGCGCTCGCGCCCTCCCGATTACGGCGCAGCGTGACGATCGGGGCGGCGACCGCCTCGACCGGTCCATCCTCCATCGCCAGCGCGACCGCAGGCGTCTCGCCCGCGGCGAGGCGTGTCACACACCGATAGCCCGACGCCTCGAGCGCGGGTTTGAGGAACGTCTCCATCCACCCGCTGCTGTCGCTCTGCAACAGGCAGACCGGGCGCGAGGCGCGCCGGACCGGCTCGCCCGCGAACAACGCGTGCGGATCGATCAGTTCGACCTGCTCACCGCCGATGATCACGACGCCCGCGATCGGCCCGCCGCCATTAGCCGGCGCCATTTCGGGCGGCAATTCGACGATCTCGATGGCCTCCGCGATCGCATAGGCCATCTCGCTGTCGCCATCGGTCAGACGGAGTACGGCGACCTCTTCCCGGTCGCCGATCACGCCAACCGAATGCAACGGCACGATCGCCCCGCCGATGGCGAGACGCAGCGCGCCCGCCGTAAAGCTGATCGCCGACGTCGCCACCGGTTCGACCCGGTCGATCACCGCCAGCGCGATCACGCGGCGCTTGCCGTCCAGATCGTCGAACAGCAGCGCCTGTACGCCGGCGACGCTGTCCGCCGCAGCTTCGTCGTGCGCGACCGCGAGGGCGGAAAACCGCAGCCCCGCGACATGCGCGATCCCCGCTCCGTCGAGCAGCAGCATCGGCAGGCCGCTGTCGGGCAGCGTCTGGCCGGCATAGACGCCTGTCGCCATCACGTGCGGCGAAGCAGGTTTGACGACCAGTTCCTCCGCGTCGAGCACATCGTCGACGCCGAGCGCATAATCGCCTTCGCGGGTCGACACGATCACGAGCGTGCCCGGGTCATGGTCGCCCAGCCCGAACAGCGCGGCTAGCGAGACCAGCGGCATCCGCCGTCCCCTGACCGCGACGGCCGATGCATCTCCGATCGTGTCGATCCGCACCTGCGTTCCACGGACCCTGACGATCTCCTCGATCGACTGCCGCGCCAGCGCAAAACGCTGCGTCCCCACGCTGACGATGATCGTCGACAGGATCGACAGCGTCAGCGGCACGTGAATGACGATCCGAAGCCCGCGGCCGGGCATGTTGCACAGCGCGATGCGCCCGCCGATATGCTCGATATTGGCGCGCACGACATCCATACCGACGCCGCGTCCAGAGACTGTCGTGACCGTGTCGCGGCTCGACAGTCCCGCTTCGAACACGAGATCGAGTTTTGCGTCCTCATCCATCGCGCTGATCTGCGCTTCGGTACGCAGGGCCTGGTCCTTGGCCTTGCTGACGATCCGCGCAACGTCGATGCCACGTCCGTCGTCGCTGATCTCGATGAGGATCTGGTTGCCCGACTGGCGTGCGGACACGACGAGTCGCCCCGTCGCGGGCTTGCCCGCGGCCAGACGGTCGGCCGGCGACTCGATCCCGTGATCGACGGCGTTGCGGATGATATGTGCCAGCGGATCGCGAATCAGCTCGATCAGCTCGCGGTCGAGCTCGACGTCAGAGCCCTCGATCACCAGGTTGACCGCCTTGCCCAGTTCCGCGCTGGTATCGCGGACCATGCGCGGCAGCGCCGAGAACAGCGCATCGATCTTCTGCATCCGGGTCCGCGTCACCGTGTCTCGCATGTCGGCGACGGTCAGCGAGAGCCGTTCGAGCGCAGCATCAACATGCGGATCGCTGACGTTATCTCGCAATCGCCGCGCCAGTTCGTTGCGCGCGAGCACCATGTCGGACATGCCGCTCATCATCCGGTCGAGCAGATCGACGTTCAGACGGACACTGCGGCTGCTGGCCCGCACGGTTGCGACATGCACGGGCACGGCCGCCGGCGTGGCGTCCTCCGCCAGCGCCGTGATCAGCAGTTCCTCGCTTGCATCATCCAGCGCCGCGCCGGCATCGATCGCCTCGACGATCTCGCCGATCCGGTCGACGATCGCGAGCACGGCATTCACCAGCGCGGTGTCGGGCACGCGCTTGTTGTCCCGAACCGCCGCAAGCACGTCTTCAGCGGCATGGCTCAGCCGGGCCAGCCGGGGGATGTCGAGAAACCCGCAGCTGCCCTTCACCGTGTGAACGAAGCGGAAGATTGCGTCGAGCCGCGCGCGATCCGTCGGCGCCGCCTCCCAGGCGACAATCTCGCCCGACAGCGCCTCCAGCGTCTCGCGCGTCTCGGCTATGAATTCCTGTAGAAGATCGTCCATGCGGGCCCCGGAACGCGTGCGTCGGGCCCGTCATGACGAACAGGGGTTAAGGCCGCGTTAGGATCGCTCCTCCCCCACCGCACCACCGTATCCAGCCAAGTTATCGCGCGTTGAACACCGCACCGAAGATCATGACGCCGTCGGACGGTTCAAAGATCTGCATGCTGCCCCCGCTCTCGGCGACGAGCGTGTGCACCATATAAGCGGCGGCCGCGCGCGGCGTTACCGCAGTATCGCCAGGACCGTCGACCAGCGTCCGACGAATTTCGGGGTCCAGGACGAGCCGCGGCCCCTCGACCTTCACGACCACCTCGAGATGGCCGGCATTGTCCTCGCCGCCAATCTCCATCCGGCCGCCACGCACCAGCGATTCGCTGCCGATCAGCACCAAATTGAGCAGGACCTTGATCGCCGCCTTGGGCATCGTTTCCTCGTCCACGAGCCAGGCGAGCTCGATCCGCTTGTTCTCGGCGATCAGCCCTTCAATCGCGGACTTGGCCTCGCGGGTTGCGACCTCCTCGCCAAATCCTCCCGCAGCACCGAAGGCCAAGCGAAAGAATTTCAGCTTGCTCGCCGATGCGCGTGCGCTGTCCGCCAGCAGCTCCATGCACCGCGCACGCATTGCCGGATCGGCTTCGTCTGCCAGCAGTTCGAGCCCGTTGTTGAGCGCGCCGACCGGCGACAGCAGGTCGTGACACAAACGCGAACACAACAGGCTGGCAAAATCGACCGGGCTGACAGTCATGAATATCCTCTCGAAAACATGTGCCGTTCTGACCTCGCCACGATTGGCTGGCAAGCGGCAAGGCGCATCGTTGGCGCTTCGCGCTCTATGCTCGGCGGATCACGTCAAATTAGCACAATGGCAACCTCGGCAAATGCACCGGGGGCGTGAGACCGCCAAGCGCGGGCTTGCCTGCCGCCGATGATCAGCCAGATCGCTCCGTCGCCCATCGCCTGCGCGGCGTCGCACGGCGACGGCACGGGGTTGCCCGTGGGATGCGAGTGGTAATGACCGATGACCGCTGGGCCGCCGTGGCGCGCGCGACGATGCGCGGCCAGCAGCGCTGCAGGATCGATTTCGAAGCTGCGGGCGGGATGTTCCGCGACGTTCGCGCAAGGCTCTGCCGTTGCGATCGCATCCGGCGCGCCGAACAGCAGTCCGCAAATCTCCCCGTCCTGCGATGCCGCCGCCAGAGCGATAATCCTATCGAGGACGCTGCTTGAAATCGTAACGCTCATCGCCACATCGCTACCGCATGGACCGGGGGGTTGCCACGATTGAAGCGAGAATCGCCGCGGCGGCCGATGGATGGCGTCTCGACCGGGCGCTCGCGGATGCCGTCCCGACGATGTCGCGCGAACGTCTGAAGACGTTGATCGCCGCTGGCGCGGTATCGCAGGCAGGTCAGCCCTGGCGTGATTCGTCGAAAAAGGCGTCAGCCGGTCAGACCTTCGCGATCGCCGTCCCCCCGCCGACGCCGCTGCATAACGAGGCGCAGGACATCCCGCTCGTCATCGCCTATGAAGACGAGCATCTGATCGTCGTTGACAAGCAGGCGGGTCTGGTCGTGCATCCTGCAGCAGGCAATTTCGACGGCACGCTCGTCAACGCGCTGCTTCACCATTGTGCAGGCAATCTGTCGGGGATCGGTGGGGTTGCACGTCCGGGCATCGTCCACCGAATCGACAAGGATACGTCCGGGTTGATGATCGCGGCGAAGAGCGACCGCGCGCATGAGGGACTGGCCAAACAGTTCCACGATCACAGCATCGACCGTCGCTATCGCGCGATCGTCGGCGGGATCCCGCGCCCTTCCTCAGGGACCGTCGATGCCCCGCTGGCGCGCAGTCCGCAAAACCGGAAGAAGATCGCGATCGTCCAGGGCGGCAAACGCGCCGTCACGCATTTCACGACGCTGCAACCGCTTCGCGATGCCGCGCTGGTCGAGTGCCGGCTCGAAACGGGTCGCACGCATCAGGTGCGCGTTCACATGGCCTCGATAGGGCACGCCTTGCTCGGCGACCCGGTCTACGGTAGAAACCGGCCGGGTCAGAAGACGCTGCTCGAAACGCTTGGTTTCCGCCGTCAGGCCTTGCACGCCGCGTATCTCGGGTTCATCCATCCTATAAATAGTAACGCTTTGGCGTTCGAAAGCAGGATGCCTGCGGACATGCAGGAACTGTTCAGCGAGCTTCACGTATAGATATCGGACCCTGCCGCAGTGCGGTATGGTTTCGCAGAAAGGGAAGACTACCATGGCAGCCCGCTCTAACGTTCCAGCGACGATACCTGCGCTCGGCAGCGAGGCGGGTCTCAATCGCTATCTCGCCGAGATCAAGAAATTTCCCATCCTGCAACCCGAGCAGGAATATATGCTCGCCAAGCGGTTCCAGGAGCATGGCGACACCGATGCTGCGGCACAGTTGGTGACGTCGCATCTCCGTCTCGTGGCGAAGATCGCCATGGGCTATCGCGGTTACGGCCTGCCTACGTCCGAGCTAATCTCTGAGGGTAATATCGGCCTGATGCAGGGTGTGAAGAAATTTGAGCCGGAGCGCGGCTTTCGCCTCGCGACTTATGCGATGTGGTGGATCCGCGCGTCAATTCAGGAATATATCCTGCGCAGCTGGTCGCTCGTGAAGATGGGCACCACCGCAGCGCAGAAAAAGCTTTTCTTCAATCTGCGCCGGATGAAGAGCCGCCTCGATGCATTCGAGGACGGTGATCTGCGCCCTGAGCACGTGACGAAGATCGCCACCGATCTCGGTGTCGCCGAGACTGACGTCGTTAGCATGAACCGCCGCATGGCGATGGGCGGTGACACCTCGCTCAACGTGCCGATGCGCGAGGACGGTGAAGGCCAGTGGCAGGATTGGTTGCAGGACGACGCACCGCTTCAGGACAAGATCGTTGCCGACGCACAGGAGGCCGACGTCCGCCACTCGATGCTGGTTTCCGCGATGGACGACCTCAACGATCGTGAACAGCATATCCTGACCGAACGCCGCTTGACGGACGATCCCAAGACACTCGAGGAATTGTCTCAGGTTTATGGCGTCTCGCGCGAGCGAGTCCGCCAGATCGAAGTTCGCGCGTTCGAGAAGCTGCAAAAGGCTATGATGCGCATCGCTGGCGAAAAGCGCCTGCTCGCCGCTTGACGTCATGCGCACCGTCGTCATCGGCGGCGGTGCGGCCGGTATTGCGGCGGCGCGAACGCTGTATGACGCCGCGCATGATGTGTTGCTGGTCGAGGCGAGCGACCGCCTTGGTGGTCGGGCGCATAGTCTTTCGATAGACGAGTTATTGAGCCGCGAGAGCAGTGAGGCAGAGGCGAATCCTGTCCCTGCGGGGTCTAATGTCGATGCCGGTTGCGGGTGGCTCCACTCTGCGCAGCGCAACCCATGGACCGCGATTGCGGAGCTTTCGGGTTTCAGCGTCGACCGGTCGGACGCGAACTGGCGCACGCAATGGCGTAACCTCAGTTTTTCACCCGAAGAGCAGGCGTCCTCGTCCACTGCCTATCAGGAGTGGAACGCCCGCGCACTGGCGGCAGTCGACGGTCCCGACCGCGCCCTGTCCGAGTTTGTCGGTGTGAACGATCCGTGGCGGTCGAGGATCGACGCGATCTCAGGCTATGCGAATGGCGCGAACCTGTCGCAGGTGTCGCTCCATGACTGGGCCGCGTATGAAAATGCTGCATCGGACGATAATTGGACCGTGAAGCAAGGCTATGGCACGCTGGTCACCAGCCATGCCGCCGGTCTTCCGATCCGCCTCTCCACGCCGGTTACCCGTATCGACCATGGCGGTCGGCGGATCACGCTCGACACGCCGTCCGGGACGATCGACGCGGATCATGTCATCGTCTGCGTGCCCACCACCGTGCTTGCCCGATCGCAGATCAGGTTCGACCCGCCCTTGCCCAACAAGCATGCCGCCGCCGCCGACCTCCCACTCGGTCTGGCGGACAAGGTGTTCTTGCATGTCGATCGCCCGGAATGGCCGGCGAATGCGCATCTCGTCGGCAACCCCTATGCCGCCTGCACCGCCAGCCACCGCCTGTCGCCGTTCGGCTGGCCGATCATCGAGAGTTTCTTCGGCGGCGATTGCGCGGAGATGCTGGAGGATGGCGACGCCGCGGCGTTCGCGATCGATGAGCTGGTCGCCCTGCTCGGCAGCGACTGGCGCAGCCGCTTCACGGCGCTTGCCGCGACGCGCTGGCGCCACGTACCCTGGATCGGAGGCAGCTATAGCCATGCGCGGATCGGGTGCGCGGGCCAGCGCGCGGTGCTCGAAGAACCGGTCGATGGCCGGATCTTCTTTGCCGGCGAGGCCTGCCACCGCGAGGATTTCTCTACGGCGCATGGCGCATATGAAACCGGCGTCACGGCGGCGCGGGCGATCATTGGCGGGGGCGCGGTGATCGCATAAGGAGCGGCCATGGGCCTTATCCGCATCCTCGCCAAATTCGCGTTCGTCTTCGTCGTCGTGACGGTCGCCTGGGTCGGCCTGTACCGGTTCGTCCCGCCGCCCTTCACCTTCACGATGATGGGCGACCTGCTGTCCGGGCATACGGTGACGAAGGACTGGATGCCGTTGTCGGAGATGGATCCCGACATGGCGCGCGCCGCGATTGCGGGCGAGGATTCGGGGTTCTGTTCGCACAGCGGCTTCGACTTCAAGGCGATCGCCGGGGCTGCGGCGCGCAATGCGCAGGGCGGGCGGATCCGTGGCGGGTCGACGATCAGCCAGCAGACCGCGAAGAACGCGTTCCTGTTCCAGGGCGGCGGCTATGTCCGCAAGGCGTTCGAGGCGTATTTCACCGTCTTGATCGAGACGCTGTGGCCGAAGCGGCGGATCATGGAGGTGTATCTCAACATCGCCGAGACCGGGATCGGCACCTATGGCGCCAATGCCGGGGCGATCCGGTATTTCAACCACGATGCGTCGCGGCTGTCGGCGACCGAGGCGGGGCGGATCGCGGCGGTGTTGCCGCTGCCGAAGAAGCGGGCGGCGATCGCGCCGCGCGGTTTCGTCCGCCGCCATGGCAACACGCTGTCGCGCCGTGTCTCGACGGTCCGCACCCAGGGGCTCGACGGCTGCCTCCGCTAGGGGCCGGCAGCCGCCGCACCCGGCAAATCAGAACGGCAGCTTGAAGCCCGGCGGGAGCTGCAGGCCGCTGGTCATCTTCGACATTTCGGTGCCCGACACCGCATCGGCCTTGGCGCGGGCATCGTTGAAGGCGGCGGTCAGCAGATCCTCGAGCATCTGCTTCTCGCCGACCTGCATAAGCGAATCGTCGATCGCGATGCCGATGATCCGGCCCTTGGCGGACGCCTTGACCTTGACCAGCCCGCCGCCCGACGCGCCCTCGACCTCGATCGTGTCGAGATTGGCCTGCGCCTTTTCGAGTTCGGTCTGGACGTTCTGCGCCATGGCGAGGATTTCGTCGATATTCTTCATGCGTTGCTCCTTTGACCCGGCCACGATTCAAGCTTGGCGTCGGGAAACGCTGCCACCGCGGCCTTCATGATGGGGGATTCGAGAATGGCTTGCTTCACCGCCTCGTCGGCGGCGTCCTGCGCTTCGCGCAGCGTCGGTTCGCCGGGCGCGTCGACGATCGACACCTTCCAGGCGGTCCGCGTGACCGACTTCAGCAGCGTGCCGAGTTCCGCCAGCGTGTCGGCCGAGACCGGCCGGCTTCCGCTGAGCGCGAATTCGGGCGGCGCATAGGAGACGATTCGCGCACCGTGTCGCAGCCGCGCGGCGATCGCCAGCCCGCCCGAATCGTCGAGCAGATCGACCAGAGCCGCAAAGGTCGGCGGCAGGATCGGTCCGGTGTCGACGGGTGCCGGCGCGGCGGGCGCCACCGCCCCGGCCCAGGGCGGCGCTTCGCCGGAGGATGCGGGAGCGGGCGCCGGCGCCTGAGTCAACGCGGCGGCGGGCGCAGCGGGTGCGGGACCGCCGGCGATCTGCCGCGCGAGTTCGCCGGGATCGGGCAGCGTCGAGGCGTAGATCGTCCGCAGCAGCGCCATTTCCGCCGCCTCGATCGGCAGGACCGCCTTGGCGACCTCGTCATGGCCCTTGAGGAACAGCTGCCAGAGGCGATGCAGCGCGGGGTAGGACAGGTTCGCCGCCCACTCCTCGCGCGCGGCGCGTTCCTCCGCGGGCTGCGCGGCGTCGGCCGGCGTCCCGACCTTGGTCAGCGTGATGCCGTGAACGGTTTCGAGCAGCGACCGGAGCACCGACAGCGGATCGACGCCATAATCATATTGCCGCCGCAGCGAGGCGAGCGCCCCCGCCCCGTCGCCCGCCAGGATCAGGGCGAGCAGGTCGCGCACCGCGCCGCGGTCGGACAGGCCGAGCATCTGCCGCACCGCGTCCGCGGTGACGCCGCCACCTTCGAGCCCCGCATGCGCGATCGCCTGGTCGAGGATCGAGAGCCCGTCGCGCGCCGACCCTTCGGCGGCGCGTGCGATCAGCATCAACGCCTCGGGCTCGGCGACGACGCCTTCCTCGGTCGACACCCAGGCGAAGTGCTTGGCAAGCTGTTCTGCCGAGATGCGGCGCAGGTCGAAACGCTGGCAGCGCGACAGGACCGTCACCGGCACCTTGTTCACTTCGGTCGTCGCGAACAGGAACTTCACATGCGCGGGCGGTTCCTCGAGCGTCTTCAGGAGCGCGTTGAACGCGTTCTTCGACAGCATGTGGACTTCGTCGATGATGTAGATCTTGAAGCGTGCGGTGACTGCCGAATAGCGCGACGCGTCGATGATCTCGCGGACGTCGTCGACACCGGTATGGCTCGCTGCGTCCATCTCGATCACGTCGATATGGCGGCCCTCCGCGATCGCGCGGCAGGGTTCGCAGACGCCGCAGGGGTCGATCGTCGGACCGCCCTGCCCGTCCGGACCGATGCAGTTGAGCGCCTTGGCGATCAGGCGCGCGGTCGACGTCTTGCCGACCCCGCGCACCCCGGTCATCAGGAACGCATGCGCCAGCCGGTCGCGCTTGATCGCGTTGCCGAGCGTCTGGACCATCGCGTCCTGCCCGATGAGCTCGGAAAAGGTCTGCGGACGATATTTGCGCGCGAGCACACGGTACGCGACATCCGCCTTAGCAGCCGGCTGTGGCGGTTCGCCCAGGTCGAAGGAATCTGACATTGCGGTCGTCATAGCGGCTGTCGGGTCCGGTGTCGAAGGGCATGGCCGGGACCGCGAATGTTGCGAATGTTGAGACGATAGCGCGATTCAACATTGGGCGTCGGGTCGACACTGAGCGTCTTCGCGGTGCAGCCCGAGGTCGGGGTGCGGCCGTTCGGGATGGCGTATCGGGGGCCGGAACTGGGAGCGATCTGGGCCATGATGCGGCGTACCACAATCGCGGGCAGATTTACAGTGAAATGGAACGTTTCGGGAACGTCATTGTGAAAGCTGTTTGGGATCAGGGGTTTGGCGGGGAGGTAGGGGCGCCACGGCTGAGCCGTGTCGTCAGACGGCGCTTTGCGCCGCTGGCCGCGCGAACATTTGCCTGCAAATGTTCGCGGTGGGAGCCGGGACGACCCGGGGCGAAATCGTTGTGGCTGCTTCCTTCCGGATCTGACCAAGTTGGCGACGACCCCGTCCGCCCGACTCCCGCTGCGCATATGGCGGGGTCGGACGGGATGATCAAGCCGCTTTACGGCCTGACCAGGGGGAAGGCCCGTTCTTAGCGGTTGACGCGGACCGTGCGGCAGACGCGCTGGCGATGATGGTTGCGGACCACGTTGCGGCAGATCTGACGCGTGCGCGTACGATGACGGACGCCGGGGCGGTTGTCGTTGTGACGGACGACGGTCCGCTCATGGACGACGGTGCGCTGTGCAGACGCCTCGGCGGCGAAGCCGACGGGCGCGAGGCCGGTGAGCGCAACGAGACCGGCGGCGGCGAGGGTAAACAACTTCATGGAAAGTCTCCTGAGCGGTCTGGATTCGCGTGAATCCCATAACCTATGTTAGCAAACTCGCGCCGCCTCATTACGGTTCCGTATCAACGACGGAAACAGCGGCGAACCGGGCCGTAATAGCCGCGCTGGATGCGGCACACGACGCGCGAGCGGCCATAGCCACGCGGCCCGCCATAGCCGTAATGCGCGCGATAGCCGCCGTGGTGCCCGCGATAGCCGCCGCGATATCCATCCCGGTACCCGCCGCGGTACCCGCCCCGGTAGCCGCCCCGGTAACCGCCATCCCGATAGCCGTCATAGCGATGGCGCGGGCCATGCCAGCCACGGTCATGATGCCCGCCGCCGCGCGGCCCGTCCCAGCCGTAACGCTGTGCGTCCGCGGGGGCCGCTGCAACCAGGGTACCGGCGGCCAGAGCACCGGCGGCGAAGAAAGCGATGATCCTCATGAAAGCTACTCCACTCGAGCCCCGGGCAGCGGGGCTGTATCAATGCCCCGTATACTGGGGCGGTGGAGGCTTGATCGCCGAACCGCCGTGGCTCGACGCTGAACCGGCCGTTGTCATTCTGTAAGGTTCGCCCGGTCGGTCATCCGGGGATGCGCACCGTCAGTCCGTCGAGCGCCTCGGTCAGGCGGATCTGGCAGGCGAGCCGGCTGGTCCGGGTCGCGCCGGGGGCGAGATCGAGCATGTCCTCTTCGTCAGCGCTCGCCGGCGGCAACCGCGCGACATCGGCGGCGTCGACGATGACATGGCAGGTCGCGCAAGCAAGCTGGCCCTCGCACGTGCCCTCGAGCGGCTGGCCGTCCGCCTGGGCGGCGTCGAGCAGCCGGTCGCCGGGGGTGGCGGCGACGCTGCGCATGCTGCCGTCGCGGGCGATGAAGTGGACGATCATGGGAAGCGGACGATCATGGCCATTGCCCTTCCGCCGCGGCCGCGATCGCGTCGATCGCGGCGGCGAGGTCTGTTTCGGTGGTGTAGCGGCCGAAGCCGAGGCGGATGCTCGACCGGGCCTGGGTCTCGCTCAGCCCGATCGCGCGGAGCACATGGCTCGACCGCCCCGACCCGCTCGCACAGGCCGAGCCTGCGGAAAAGGCGATGTCGCGCAGGTCGGACATCAGCCGGTTCACGTCGAGCGCGTCGCGACGGATGTTGAGATTGCCGTGATAGCGCGAGTCGGTGGCGCCGTTGATCGTCCAGCCGGGGCCGAGCCGGTCGCGCGCCAGCGACCAGAGCCGGTCGACATGCGCGGCATCCTGATCCCTGCGGTCGGCCATCAGCTGCGCGGCGATACCGAAGCCGGCGCACAGTGCGGGCGACAGCGTGCCAGAACGGCCGGGCGCCTCCTGCCCGCCGCCGTGGAGCAGCGGGGCGAGCGTGACGCCGTCGCGGATCCACAGCGCGCCGATGCCCTTGGGACCGTGGATCTTGTGCGCGGAGATTGCGATCAGGTCGACGGTGTCGGGGATTGCTACGCGGCCATAGCCCTGGACCGCGTCGACCAGCATCAGCGCGCCGGCGGCGTGCGCGGCCTCGGCAAGCGCGGCGATCGGCTGGATCACGCCGATCTCGTTGTTGACGAGCATCGCGGCGACGACGCCTGCGCCGGATGGGACGCTGTCGACGATCCCGTCTGCGCCGACCGGCAGGATCGTCACGTCGCGCCCCTGCGCTGCTTCCGCCGCCGCGGTGTCGAGGACGGCGGCGTGTTCGGTGGCGAGCGTCGTGATCGGCCCGGCGGTGCCCTTGATCGCCCAGTTCAGCGCCTCGGTCGCGCCGCTGGTGAAGGCGATGCGGCCACCGGGGGGGAGCAGCGCCGCGACCTGATCGCGCGCCAGCTCGACCGCGGCCTTCGCGCGGCGGCCTTCGCGGTGGGGCGAATGCGGGTTGGCATGCTGCGATTCGAGCCAGGGGAGCATCGCGGCCAGCGCCTCGGGCGCGAGCGGGGTGGTCGCCTGGTAATCGAGATAGCTCATGCGGCCGCCCTGATGTCGCGGGCGATGCGCGTCCAGGCCTCGGCGAAGCGCGCGACGTCGTCGGCGGTGGTGGTCCAGCCGAAGCTGACGCGGACGACCTGCGCGGCGGCGTCGGCGGGATAGCCCATCGCGGCGAGGACATGGCTCGGCCGCATGCTGCCCGACGAACAGGCGCTGCCCGCCGAGACCGCGAACCCGGCCATGTCGAGGCGGATCAGCTGCGCCGCCGCGCCGACGCCGGGCATCCGGTAGGAGGCGATGGTCGGGATGCGGGGGCTGGCCTGCGCGACGATCTCGCCGCCATGTGCGAGGATCGCGGCGTCGAGTTCGGCGCGCAAGTCGGCGAGCGGCGCGAACCAGTCGCGCGGGGCTTCGAGTGCGGCGGCGAAGCCGAGCGCGCCGGGGAGATTCTCGGTCCCGCCGCGATAGCCGCGCTCCTGCCCGCCGGTCGGATCGAGCAGGCCGAGGTCGCGGACGAGCAGCGCGCCGATCCCGGGCGGGCCGCCGAGCTTGTGCGCGGAGACGATGATCATGTCCGCGTGCGGGAGCGGGAGCTTGCCGGCGGTCTGCGCGCAGTCGGCGATGCGGGGGGTGGCGGTCGCGGGCTGGAGGACGCCGGTTTCGCTGTTGGCGGACTGGAGGGCGATCCAGTCCCGCCCCTCGGTCCTGACGATGCCGCCCGCATCGACATCCAGCATGACCGGGCTTTCCGCCGCGCGCAGGACCGCGTCATGCTCGACCGCGGCCACGCCGATGCCCGGCCGTCCTCGCAGCGCGAGGCTTGCGGATTCGCTCGCGCCGCTGGTCAGGATCACGTGGTGCGGCCAGTCGAGCGCCTGCGCGATCCGGCGCCGCGCATCCTCCAGCGCCGCCCGCGCCGCCCGCCCCTCGGCATGCGGCGAGGACGGGTTCGCCCAGCGCGTCATGCCCTCCATCACCGCCGCGACGGCCTCCGGACGCATCGGCGTGGTGGCGGCGTGATCGAGGTAGATGCGGGGTTCGTTACGGGACAGGGTCGGTTCCAATTGCGAAAAGGGGTGCATTACCTATATAGCGCGCATCGTCCGGCACTCCACCCGAGTGCGTATCCCAGCTCGCGAGTGCCCATGCCAGAAGTCATTTTTCCCGGTCCCGAAGGCCGTCTCGAAGGTCGTTTTGCGCCGGGTCCGCGCCCGCGCGCGCCCGTTGCGATGATCCTCCACCCGCACCCGTCTGCGGGCGGCACGATGAACAACGCGATCGTGCAGCAGCTCTACAAGACCTTCCAGCGGCGCGGCTTTGCGACGCTGCGGTTCAACTTCCGCGGGGTCGGCAAGAGCCAGGGCGTGTTCGATAACGGCGTCGGCGAGCTCTCCGATGCGGCGAGCGCGCTCGACTGGGTGCAGAGCTTCCATCCCGAGGCGCAGACGACGTGGATCGCGGGCGTCAGCTTCGGCGCGTGGATCGGCATGCAGCTGCTGATGCGCCGGCCGGAGATCCGCGGCTTCATCTCGATCGCGCCGCCGGCGAACCTGTACGACTTCACCTTCCTCGCGCCCTGCCCGTCGAGCGGGATCATCATCCAGGGCGAGGGCGACGAGGTCGCGACGCCGGGTGCGACGCAGAAGCTGGTCGACAAGCTGCGCACGCAGAAGCACATCACGATCCATCACGACACGATCCCGAAGGCGAACCACTTCTTCGAGCATGAGATGCCCGAGCTGATGGGGTCGGTGGACAAGTATCTCGACATGCGGCTGGATCCGAATTCGCCGATCCGGTGAGCTTATGCCCTTCTCCCCTCGGGGGAGAAGGTGGCGCGCAAGCGCCGGATGAGGGCACGTTGGGGAGCCTTGCGCTTCACCACGTGCCCTCACCCTCCCACCGCTGCGCGGCGGGCCCCTCCCTCTCCCCCGAGGGGAGAGGGGTTTACAGGGTCCAGATTGCTACGTTGGCTAGCAGGACCGCGGCCATCACCAGCATGAGTATGCCTTTGCGGCGGTCGCGGTTCTTCACGATCAGCGTGATGCCGCCGATCAGGCAGGCGAACATGCCGAGCATGGCGATGGCGGGCGCGGCGGCGGCGATGGCGGTCAATGCGGCGGTCATGCTGCCAGCACCGCTGCATAGGCGGCGCGGTCGACATTGCCGCCTGACAGGATGACGAGCAGCCCGGGTTCGGGATGCACCTTGCCCGCCAGCAGCGCCGCGAGCGCGACCGCGCCGCCCGGCTCGATCACCAGCCGCAGCCGCTCCGCCGCCCAGCGCTGCGCCGCCGCGGTCTCCGCCTCGCTGACCGCGACGCCGGTCGCATCGCGCCGCGACAGCACGTCGAAGGTCAGCGGCGACACGCGCTGCGTCTGAAGCGAATCGCACGCGGTCGGCGGTGGGTTCGGCCCGACCGGCTCGATCCACGACGCTTCGAGCGACCGCCGCATGTCGTCCCACCCCTCGGGCTCGACCACCGTGATCGCCGCGTCCTTGACCGCGAGCGCGACCCCCGCCGCAAGCCCGCCGCCGCCGCACGGGACGACGATGCGGCTGGGCGACCCCAGGCCGAGCGCCGCCATCTGGGCGTGCGCCTCGATCCCCGCGCTGCCCTGCCCCTCGATGATCCACGGGTCGTCGAAGCTCGGCACCAAAGTCGCGCCGCGCGCCTTGGCGAGCCGTGCGGCGATCGCCTCGCGGCTTTCGGTCGCGCGGTCATAGGCGACGACCTCCGCACCGAGCGCCAGCGTCGCGTCGCGCTTCGTCCGCGGGGCGTCCGACGGCATGACGATCGTCGCGGCGATACCGAGTCGCCGCGCCGCCCACGCCACGCCCTGCGCATGATTGCCCGACGAGAAGGCGACGACGCCGCGCGCGCGGATCTGATCGGGAATCGCGGTCAGCCGGTGCCAGGCGCCGCGAATCTTGAACGCGCCGACCGGCTGCAGCGATTCCGCCTTGAACGCGACCGCTATCCCCCGGATTTCGGCCACGAACAGCGGCGTCGGCGGCAGGATGCGCGCGATCTTCTCTGCCGCGTCACGGACACCGGCCCGTGTCGGCTGTCGCAAAATCGTCACACGTCGTCTCCTGTGGTGCAGATGCTATTTACATGGGGGGCGTGCGCCCCTAAATCGCGCTTCCGCTGCCCCATGGGACTTCCAACCGCAAGGCAGTGTTTTCGTAATTTGTCTCAGGACATTGGAGGTCCCTTGAATTGGTCAAGCATCATATCGCGCTGGGGTTAGCGAAAGCCCATTCGACCGCCGACACTCCCCTCATCGGGGGCGGCATCGACATCGCTAAGGGGCGCCCGGTCAATCCGGTCACGCTCGTTCGTCCGCACGCTGCTGCGCGCGCCGCTCGGTTCTTCGTCGAGAAGTTCCCGGGCCGCTCGATGTATGCGGTGAAGGCGAATCCATCTCCCGAACTCCTGCAGATCCTGTGGGACAATGGCATCACGCATTACGACGTGGCGTCGATCGCCGAAGTGCGCCTGGTCGCGCGGACGCTGCCTGAGGCGACCCTGTGCTTCATGCACCCGGTCAAGGCCGAGGAAGCGATCGCCGAGGCGTATTTCACGCACGGCGTCCGCACCTTCAGCCTCGACAGCCTGGAAGAGCTGGACAAGGTCGTGCGCGCCACCCGCGAAGCCAGCGACCTGACGCTGTGCGTCCGGCTGCGCGTGTCGTCCGAGCATTCGAAGCTGAGCCTGGCGTCGAAGTTCGGTGCCGCACCGCATGAAGCCAAGGAGCTGCTGTTCGCGGCCCGCCAGGCGGCGGACGCACTCGGCATCTGCTTCCATGTCGGCAGCCAGGCGATGACTCCCGAGGCCTATTCGAACGCGATGGAGCGTGTCCGCGCGGCGATCGTCGAGGCGGCGGTCACGGTCGACGTGATCGACGTCGGCGGCGGCTTCCCGTCTTCCTATCCGGGGATGGAGCCTCCTCCGCTCGAGCGCTTCTTCGAGACGATCCACCGTGCGTTCGAATCGCTGCCCGTCAGCTATTCGTCCGAGCTGTGGTGCGAGCCCGGCCGGGCGCTGTGCGCGGAATATTCGTCGATCATCGTGCGCGTTGAAAAGCGCCGCGGGACCGAGCTGTACATCAATGACGGCGCGTATGGCGCGCTGTTCGATGCGGCGCATATCGGCTGGCGCTTCCCGGTCGAGCTGCTCCGCGAGCCGGACAGCCGTGCCAAGGACATGGAGTTCAGCTTCTATGGTCCCACGTGCGACGACATGGACCACATGGCCGGGCCGTTCCTGCTGCCCGCCGACGTCCAGGCCGGCGACTATATCGAGATCGGCATGCTCGGCGCATACGGCTCGGCGATGCGGACCGCGTTCAACGGGTTCGGATCGGACGAGACGGTGATCGTCACCGACGAGCCGATGGTCTCGCTGTACGACGAACGGTACCAGGACCTCGCGTCCAACGTCGTCACGCTGTAACCACTAGCTGTTATTTCTACCGTCATTCCCGCGCAGGCGGGAATCCATAAACGCTATCGGCGCGGCTCCATCGAGCCCCCGAGTTTATGGATCCCCGCCTGCGCGGGGATGACGACGTTTGAGGATGATGACCATGACCGAAGACACCCGCATCGACGCGCAGCGCAAGGCTGAGCTCCTGTCCACCACCGTCGAGCATATCGACATCACCAGCTTCGACGCGCGGCCGATCGTCGACGCGATGAAGAAGATGTCGTTCACCAGCCGCGACCTCGGCCGCGCGACCGACATCTACAACCAGATGCTCGCCGACAAGGACTGCACGATCTTCCTCGTGATCGCGGGCTCGACCTCGGCCGGCGGTTGCATGGACCTGTATGCCGAGCTGCTGCGCAACAACATGATCGACGGCATCGTCGCGACCGGCGCGACGATCGTCGACATGGATTTCTTCGAGGGCCTCGGCCACAAGCATTACCAGGCGCTCGAAGTGCCGCACGACGACGTGCTGCGCTCGCTGATGATCGACCGGATCTACGACACCTATATCGACGAGGAAGAGCTCCAGCACGTCGACCACACGATCTTCGAGATCGCCGAGACGCTGGAACCCCGCCCCTATTCGAGCCGCGAGTTCATCCGCGAGATGGGCAAGTATCTGGTCGAGCACGGCAAGAAGGAGAACAGCCTCGTCAAGCTCGCCTATGAGCATGACGTGCCGATCTTCTGCCCGGCGTTCGTCGACAGCTCGGCAGGCTTCGGTCTGGTCAAGCACCAGGTCGATGCCGCGAAGGCGGGCAAGCCCTACATGGTCCTCGACGCGATCGCCGATTTCCGCGAGCTCACCGAGATCAAGATCAAGGCGGGCACCACCGGGCTTCTCATGATCGGCGGCGGCGTGCCGAAGAACTTTATCCAGGACACCGTGGTGTGCGCCGAGATCCTCGGTCACGACGACGTCCAGGTCCACAAGTACGCAGTGCAGATCACGGTCGCCGACGTGCGCGACGGTGCATGCTCGTCGTCGACGCTGCAGGAGGCGGCGTCGTGGGGCAAGGTCAACACCGGCATCGAGCAGATGGTGTTCGCCGAGGCAGGTTCGGTCATGCCGCTGCTCGCGTCGGACGCGTATCATCGCGGCCTGTGGAAGGACCGTCCGGTCCGCAAGTGGGGCGCGAGCTTCGACAAGGCCTGAGGCGGGCGCGCTGATCCTACCCTGCAAGGGGGAGGATTCTGCGATTGCTCCCATTGCGTGATTGATGCAGCCTCCTCCGGGGAACCGGGGGAGGCTTTTTCATGCATGACGACCTGATCCACAGCGAGATCCTGCGGCCGATGGTCGCGCTGATCGCCTGGACGCTGGTGATGCTGCTCTGGATGCTGGCGACCCGGTTGCCGGCGATGAAGGCGGCGGGGGTCGACCTCAGCCAGCTCGTCGGCACGCGCGCCGCCGATGCGGACCGCTCGCTGCCCGCCAGTGCGCAGTGGAAGGCGCACAACTACAACCATCTGATGGAGCAGCCGACGCTGTTCTACGCGGTGTGTGCGGTGCTCGCGCTCAGCCATACCGGCGACGGGGTCAACGCGTGGATCGCCTGGGCCTATGTCGGCTTGCGGGTCGCGCACAGCATCGCGCAGGCGACGACCAACCGGGTGCAGACGCGGTTCATCCTGTTCCTGCTGTCGAGCCTCGCGCTGATCGCGCTCACGCTGCACGCGGCGATGGCGGTATTCTGACGAGACCATTGCCGGCGATGCGTGTCGATCGCCCCTTCCCCTGCGCGATCGGGATCGGCTAGCTACCGCGCCATGACCTTCGACCGCCGAACCTTGCTCGCCCTGCCGCTCGCGGCCGGGATCGCCCCCGCCGCCCTGCTCTCCGACGCCGCCGGCCAGTCCGCGACGAACGGGAGCGCCAGTCGAGGCGCGCGTCTCGCCGGCGATCCGGTCTGGCCACCCGCCGAGCGGTTCGCGCTGTGGCCCGGCATTCCCGCCGGCGCGCCGACCCCGCTGCCGCGCCCGCGCCCGATGATCACCGGACGCCCGGGCGGCTACCGCGACGTGCAGATGCGCGGCGTCGTCCAGCCCGAGGTCGGCGTGTTCCGCGCCGCCCGCCCCGATGGCCGTGCGGTGCTGGTCTGCCCCGGCGGCGGCTATTCGATCACCTCGCTGCGCAACGAGGGGATCGACGTCGCACGGGTGCTGAACGGCTTCGGTATCACGGTGTTCGTGCTCAGCTACCGGCTGCCTGGCGAAGGCTGGGCGGACCGCGCCAACGTGCCGCTGTCCGACGTGCAGCGCGCGATGCGACTGATCCGCGCCAATGCGCGGCGCTATGCGATCAACCCCGAGACGCTGGGCGTGCTCGGCTTTTCGGCGGGCGGGCATCTCGCCGGGTCGCTCGAGATCCATCATGGCCTCGAAGTCTATCGCCCGGTCGATGCCGCGGACCGGCTGTCGGCGCGGCCGGCCTTTGCGGGGCTGATGTACGCGGTGTCGAACATGGATCCGGGGCGCAGCCATGGCGGGTCGCGCGCGCAGCTGCTGGGGCCCAATCCCGATCCGGCGATGCAGGCGCGCTATGCGATCGACCGCAATCTGCGCAGCGGCGACGCGCCGCTGTTCCTGGTCCATGCCGAGGACGACGACACGGTGCCGGTCGCCAACAGCCTCGACATGCTCGCCGCCGCGCGCCGCGTCGACATTCCGGTCGAGGCGCATATCCTGCGTCGTGGGCGCCACGGGTTCGGCACTCGGCTGCCCGCGAGCTCGCCGGGTTCGCTCTGGCCGCAGCTGTTCGACCGCTGGATGCGCGAGGCGATCGGGCCCGAAGCGCCGCTCTGACGACGGGTGTGCGTGCCCGGGGTTAGCCGAACACCCGCTTCAGCGACCGTTCGAGCATCATCAGCTGCCACAACGTGCGGCCATGCTCGGCGCGCCCGCCGCGATGCGCCTCGGCGAGCGCGGTGATCGCGGCCATGTCGAACCACCCCGTCTCGGCGAGCATCCGCGACGATCCGAGCGCGCTCGCCTCGCCCGCCAGCGTGCCGCGGAACCATGCGCTGATCGGCGTCACGAAGCCCATTTTCGGCCGGTAGAGGATTTCTTTCGGCAGATAGGGCTCCATCGCCTTCTTCATCAGCCATTTGCCCTCGCCGTGGCGCAGCCGCATGCCGACGGGCAAGGTCGCGCAGAACTCGACCAGCCGGTGGTCGAGCAGCGGTTCGCGCGCCTCGAGCCCGACCGCCATGCTGGTGCGGTCGACCTTGGTCAGGATGTCGCCGGGCAGCCAGTGCTTGAGATCGGCATATTGCGCGCGGTCGATCGCGTCGCGCGCGGGGGCGGCGGCCATCGTCGCGACATAGCGCTCCTCCGCGCGGTAGCCGCCCAGCGCGGCCTGCGCGCCGCCCGAGAACAGCCGCGCGCGCACCTCGGGCGTCGTGACGCCGACCGAGCGGGCATAGGCCTCGCCCCCGCCTGCCGCGAGCGCGAGCAGGGTCGATTTCGCGCGGAACGGTCGCGGGGCCCAGTCGGCCTTGGGATAATGCCGGCCGAGTGCGCCGAATATCTGCGTCCTGAGATGCGCGGGCAGCAGGCCGCGCACGCGTTCCTCCGCGGCCTGGAAGCGGTAGCGCCTGTAGCCTGCCAGCGCCTCGTCCGCGCCGTCGCCCGACAGCGCGACCGTCACCCGCTCGCGGGCCAGTGCGCAGACCTGATAGGTGGCGAGCGCGGATCCGTCGGCGAACGGCTCGTCGAACGCGGCGACCAGCGTGTCGATCAGCGCGAAATCGTCGGGGTCGACGACCCGCTCGGCATGATCGGTCGCGAAGCGGCGTGCGATCGTCGTCGCATGGCCGCGCTCGTCATGCCCCGCCTCGTCAAAGCCGATCGTGCAGGTCCGGACCGCGCGCGGGCTCGCCTCCGCCATCAGCGCGACTACCGCCGAGCTGTCGACCCCGCCCG
This sequence comes from Sphingomonas sp. STIS6.2, assembly GCF_000732685.2. Classification (NCBI taxonomy): domain Bacteria; kingdom Pseudomonadati; phylum Pseudomonadota; class Alphaproteobacteria; order Sphingomonadales; family Sphingomonadaceae; genus Sphingomonas; species Sphingomonas sp. STIS6.2. Next base: position 23,713 of record NZ_JPDP02000022.1, on the reverse strand, counting down.
ACAGGAACGCGCCGAGCGGCACGTCGGCGACCATCCGCGACCGCACGCCCGCGCGCATCCGATCGACCAGTTCCTCGCCCAGCGCCTTGGTGGAGCCGGTCGCGCGGTTGGAGAAGTCGACGTCCCACCAGCGGCGCGGCGCGGGCATGCCGCGCCCGCGCTCGATCAGCAGGAAATGCCCGGCCGCGAGCTTCTTCACGCCTGCGACCAGGCAGGCGTCGTCGGGGACATAGCCGAGCGCCATGTAATCCTCGACCGCAGACAGATCGGGCGCGCGCCGGACGAGCGGGTTGGCGAGCAGGCCCTTCAACTCGGAGGCGAACGCGACCGAGCCGTCCGCCAGCTCGACATAATGAAGCGGCTTCACCCCCAGCCGGTCGCGCGCGAGGAACAGCGCGCGGGCGCCGGCGTCGTGGATCGCGAAGGCGAACATGCCGTTCAGCCGGTCGAGCATCGACGGCCCCCAGGCGCGCCAGCCATGCAGCAGCACCTCGGTATCGCCCGCGGTCCGGAACCGCGCGCCGCCTGCGATCAGGTCGGCGCGCAACTCGGCGAAATTGTAGATCTCGCCGTTGTAGCTGATCGTCAGCTCGCCGTCCGACATCGGCTGTGGCGAGCCTTCGAGGTCAATGATCGACAGCCGGCGATGCCCCAGCCCGACGCCCGGCGCGGTCCAGATGCCGTCGCCATCGGGACCACGATGCGCGAGCGCGGCGATCATCGCCTGGATGCGGTTCGGATCGACCGGCTTTGGCGTGCCCGGGTGGAAGATCCCGGCAATTCCGCACATTCAGCGCAGGCCCGCGGCGTGATCGGCGACCGCGCCGACCGGTCCGAGCGCGGCAAGGAAGCGCGCCATCGGTCGCGGATCGCCGCCCTCGACCGACAGATGCACCGCAACCGCGCGCTGCGGTCCGCCGAGCAGCCGCGCCTTCATCGTCTCGATCTTCACGATCATCCCGTCATCGGTGGTAGCATCGCCGACCCGGTACCACGTCGCGACGATGCGCTCCACGGGTCCCGGCGCGGTAATCCGCATCGCCGAACCGCGCGCGCCCGCAGCGTCCGCGACCGGGGGAAGATCGGCGACGCGGACCCAGCGATCCTCCTCGCGCAGCACCCCCGTGCCGAACGCGATCAGCTCGTGCCCGTCGCCCTGCCGCCCGAATACCGCGAGCGCGATGTCGACGGTCGCGCCCGACGCGTCGGCATAGCGGCCGAAGAGATAATGGTCCGCACCGGGATACCAGGGCATCCACGGCGCGCGGACGCTGACATCGACGCGGTGCCAGCCCGGCACGTCGGGCAGCGTGATCTGCGCTGGCAGCATCTGCCGCCGCCCGGCGATGGCCGTGCTCCACGCGGGAAACGCCGATGCCACCACCAGCACGAGCAGCGTGACGGTGGCGAGGTCGCCCCGATAGCGCGGGACCGTTTGCAGTCGCGTCGGATCGAAGGCGGGATCGTCGGGTGCGCGGTCGAACCAGCGCCAGCCGATCGCCAGCACCGCCGCCATCACGAGCGCGAAGAACAGCCAGCCATAGACGATGTGGTCGATCCCCGTCGCCGCCTCGACCGAGGTCAGCTCCGCCGCCCAGATCGTCCCGAAGGCGCGAAACCCGTTGGCGACGACCGGCACGACCACCGACACGGCGAGGAACACCGCGCGCCGCCGCCATGAGACGAAGCAGACATTGGCGACCAGCACCCCGAACGCGACCATCGCGATCACGAACTTCGCGCCCGAACACGCCTCCGCCACCTCGAAATAATAGCGGCCGGCATGGATCAGCACGCCGTCGACGACCGCAGGCACGCCAACCAGATGCAGCAGCGGCGTGACGATCGCGACGGTCACCGCCTGCAACGGCGGCTCGATCCCCTCGCCGAAGGGCACGAGGAACAGCGCATAGCCGAGCGGGAACAGCAATCCGCGCGCGACATTGGGGCCGAGGATCGCGACGACCGCGCCCTGCAGCATCAGCACCAGCCCGACTTGCCGCGCGAGATTGACCGAGGCCGCGTCGCCCATCAGCCAACCTGCCCCGCCGACCGCGACCAGCGCCAGCCCCGGCCACCAGCCGACCGGCGTCAGTTGCGCGAGCTCGCCACGCCGCTGCCACACCAGCCAGGCGATCACCGGGGCGATGAACAGACAATGCCCGAAGGTCGTGCTGGTCCACCAGATCGTCGTCAGATCGGCGACGTCGCGGCGGAACAGCACGAGCAACAGGGTCGCCGCGACGCCGAGCGCGAGCAGATGCCGGGGCCAGGACGTCGCGGGGCGATCGGTCACGATGGGGACCGGCTGCCATCGACTCCGAACAGCGCATCGAGCGGCGCAAGCCGCGCGTCCCAGCCATAGCGTCGCAGCACCTGCGCGCGCGCGGCCCGCCCGAGGTCGGCCGCGTCGGCGGGCGCTTCGAGCAGCGCGAGGACCTGCGCGGCGAATTCGCGCGCGTCCGCCGCGACGCGGATCGTGCCGGCGTGGTCGATGCCCTCCGCCGCCGCCGCCGAGGCGACGACCGGCCGCGCCATCGCCATCGCCTCCAGCACCTTGTTCTGGATGCCGCGGGCGAGCTTCAGCGGGGCGACGCAGACATCGGCCGCGGCGAGCCAGCCGCGCACGTCGTCGACCGCGCCGGTGACGATCACCGCATCGCCTGCCAGCGCCTGCACTGCGGGGGTTGGGGCGCGGCCGACGATCGCGAACCGGGCCGTCGGGTGGCGCGTGCGGATCCGGGGGAGGATGTCGCAGGCGAACCAGGTCACGGCGTCGATATTGGGGCGGTAGTCCATCTGGCCGGTGAAGACGATCAGTGGGTCTGCTTGGGCGCTGCCGATGACCAGCCCACTCTTCACCTCCCCGGCGGAGGCCGGGGTCCAGTTGGGCGACGTCGATGACGACGGACTGTCCGCTGTTACTGCGACCTTTCCAACTGGGCCCCGGCCTTCGCCGGGGTGGTGGGATGGGGTTGCGGCCTGCCCGCGATGCGCAGCCGGGTCGGGCGTGCCGCCCTTCACTTCCCGGGCGAAGGCCGGGGTCCAGTTGGGGGACGTTGAGGGCGACGGACTGTCCGGTGTTACTGCGGCCTTTCCAACTGAGCCCCGGCCTTCGCCGGGGTGGTAGGGTGGGGTTGCGGCCTGCCCAGACTTGCCAGCCTGCCCAACCTTCCCCGCCGGGTCGAACGTCGTTGAATCGATGCCGTTCTCGACCGCGAGGATGCGCCCGGTAGCGCCGCCGGTGCGGAACAGGGCGGCTTCGGCTTCGCTGACGAACAAACTGGCGGAGACCCTCGACGCGATCTCCCGCTCGAAGGCCCCTAACAGCCGTGCCTCGCGGCGCATCATCCAGCGCATCGCACCGCGGGAGTCGTCCGCGAAGCCTGCGAACTTGGCGGAGTCCATGTCGACGAAATCCATGACGACGCGGGCCCCGTCATCGGGAAGGTACTGCGCCATCTGACCCGAGAAACAGTAGATGCCGTCGACCCGAGGCAGGATGCGGTCGACCGCGGCCTGCATGGCGGGAGCGGCGAACGCCGTCAGCGATACGGGCTTGCGGGTGGCCAGCGCCTCGAGTCCGGCGCGCATCTGCGACTTGCCGCGTGGCAGGATCGTGCAGCTCGCCAGCATGTCCGTGAAGGCGGCCGGCGGATCGAGGTCCGCCGCGTCGTCGGCAAATGCGACGAGATGGACCCGCATGCGTGCGCCGAGATAGCGGAGGACGTGGAAGCTGCGGATCTTGTCGCCGCGATCGGGCGGGAACGGCACCCGGTGCGCGAGGAACAGCAGGTCGCTCACCCCAGACCCCGGGAAATCCACGGTCCGGCGAGGTTCGCCGCCCAGAGCGGCATCTTCTTCCAGCTACGCACCATCAGCGCATATTTGGGATTGAGCGGATTGACCTCGCGCGCGGGGCCGTCGCTGCGCTTGGCATAAAGCCGCGGCACGGGCGTAAATCCCCAGTTCTTCTTGAACGCGGCCGCGCCGGTACCGGTCTTGGACCGTCCGAAATCGAACCGCGTGCAGCCGCGCGCACGGGCATGCGCCATCAGCGCGAAATACATCCGGTCGTTCGCGCGCAGGCCGCGCGCCGCCTCGGTCCCGCCGCCCCAATAGGGATAGACCGTCCCGCGGTGATAGAGGCTGAGCACGCTCGCGACCGCGCGGCCGCGGTGGCGGACGGTCAGTACGTCGGCGTCCATCGTCTCGACGACCGAGCGGAAGAGCCGCGCGGGAAAGACCGGCGTCCCCAGATTGCGCACCGATTCGGCATAGACGCGATAATGCTCGGCGAGCATTGCGCGGTCGCGGCCGGTCGCGATGTTGAGGTCGAGGCCGAGCGCGCGCCGCACCTCGGCGCGCTGCTTGCGCGGGATGGCGAGGAGCTCCGCATCGTCATCCGCCGCCAGATCGCGTGCGAACCCCAGATAGCTGTCCGCGTCGCTGTCCCACCCCGCGGGCACCGCGCCACCGCGAAGCTCGACCGACGGGCAGCCGCGCCGCTGCGCCAGATCCCAGGCCGCCGCGGCGAGCGGCTCGACCGCGGCATCGCCGAGCACGCCGCCATCGACCGCGAACCCCGCCGAGACGAGCGCGCGCCCGAACAGCGGCGACCGCATCTCGGTCAGCGGCAGCACGCCGGTGATCGTCCCGCCCCGCTCCGCGACCAGATAGCGTGCGCGCTGGCCGCAACCGCGCGCGACCGCGATGCTCCACGCGGGCAGATGGAACGGCGTCGCCGCCGCCGTCGCATCGACGAACGCCGCGATCCGCGCGCGCTCGTCCGCGTCGGCGAGATCCGCCTCGCGCACGGTGGCCGTCGTCACCGCAGCCGACCCGCCTCGACCGCGACCGCGGCATCGACGCGGCCCCAGTCATGCCGCCCGAGCAGTCCGCGCAGCTTGCCCGCCATCGCGCCAAGCCGCGAATAATGCCGGATCTTCGAGCGCAAGGGCGCCGCCGCGACGCGCGGCTGGGCGGGATCGATTTCCCAGGGGTGGAAATAGAACATCGCCGGGTGGTCGGCGGCGTTCACCTGGCGAACCGCGAAATCCATCAGCGCGGCGGGCAGCAGCCGGAAGAACCCGCCGCCCGTGGCGACGCGACGCGTGCCGAACTGCGCGACGGTGACGGGCACTTCGAGCAATGCGCTGTCGGCCAGCGGGCGGAAGGCGAAGCGCGGTGCGTCGCGCCAGCCATAATGATCGTGCGCGAGCGGTGCGACGCTCGACGAATAGGCATAGTCAGCTTCCGCCAGCACGGCGTGCGCCCAGGGCGTGCGCTGGTCGATCGAGAAGCTCGGGGCACGGTAGCCGGTGACACGCTGCCCCGCCGCATCCTCGATCGCCGCGCGCGCGCGTGCGAGGTCGGCGCGGAACAGGCCTGCATCCATCGTGAAGACGCGCTGGTGGTCCCAGCCATGGCTCGCGATCTCGTGTCCCGCATCGACGATCCGGCGGATCAGCGCGGGGTAGCGGTGCGCGACCCAGCCGAGCGTGAAGAAGGTCGCGTGCACGCCGCTTTCGGCGAACAGCGCGAGCACCGCATCGGTATTCGCCTCTACGCGCGGCTGGAGGCTGTCCCAGTCCGCCTTGTCGATCACCGTCTCGAACGCGCCGACCTGGAACCAGTCCTCGACATCGACCGACATGCCGTTGCGGATCGGGCCGGCCGTTACCGCCGTCGTCACCGGATCACGCCGCGTCGTGCCAGTGCGACGCGCCGCGGATCGGCTTGTAATCGGGCCTGGGCTCGTCGCCCTCGACCCACTCGACGAGTAAGGTCAGGACGCGGCGCAGCGCCTGGTCCTGCTGCTCGACGCGCGCCTCGAGCATCGCGAGACGGTCGAGGACCGCAGGGTCGGTGGCGGGGTCGGGCGTGGCGCGGGGCTGTGCCTTGGGTTCGGCGGCGGGTTCGGGGGCGGGCTCGGGCGTGGGCGTCGTCGCGAGTGTCGGCAGGTCCGCGGTCAGGTCGCTCTGCACGGCGCGGACGACGGCGCCGTCGATGACGCGCAGATCCTCGATCGCGGCATAGAGCATGACGCGGCCCGCCAGCATGTTGAGGCGGCGGGGGATGCCGTCCGACCCGTCGAACAGCGCGGCGACCGCGTCGTCGGTGAACGCCGGATTGCCCTCCCAGCCGACCACCGACAGGCGGTGCGCGATATAGTCGGCGACCTCGTGCGGCTCCATCGGATCGAGATGGTGGATCGCGATCACCCGCTGGCGCAGCTGTTCGAGCCCGTCGGAACCGTGGAGCCGGTCGCGGAATTCGGGCTGGCCGAGCAGCAGGATCTGCAGCAGCGCATGGCCGGCGGTCTGGAAATTGGACAGCATCCGCAGTTCCTCGAGCGCGGACACGGGCAGCGCCTGCGCCTCGTCGACGATCAGCAGCGTGCGCTTGCCGGTCCGCGCGACGGCGTGCAGCCCGCGTTCGATCGCGGTGAGCAGCTGTGCCTTTTCGAGCCCCGCCGGGTCGACACCGAGCGCGGTCGCGACGATCCGCAGCAGGTCGCTCGCCTCGATCGCGGTCGACACCAGACGAATCGCGTTCAGGCTCTGATGGTCGATCGTGTCCATCAGATGCCCGACCAGCGTGGTCTTGCCCGCGCCGATATCGCCGGTCATGACGATGAAGCCCTCGCCCTGCGCCAGACCATAGCCGAGATACGCCATGGCCTTGCGATGCGTCCCCGATTCGAACCAGAATCGGGGGTCCGGGGTGAGCTGGAACGGGCGTCCCGTCAGTCCGTAATGTTCGTCGTACATCTGCCAAATATCCTAGAACTGATACCGTGCACCGAGCAGCGCCTGTGCGGACCAGTCGCTGTCGAAGTCGCCGACCTTGAAGCTGTATAACCCGAGCGACGCGGTCGTGCCGAGCCGTCCGAAATTGCGGTAATAGGTGCCGGTCGCGCCATAGGACCAGACCCCGCCATCGCCCGCGGTAACGAAACCGCCGCCGAGCTGGCTGTCGAAATAGTTCACGAACGCGGTCGCATTGATCCCCGATACCGAAGACAGCGACCGCGCGAAATAGAGCTGGCCGTAATAGCTCTCGTCCTCGAGGCCCGTGACGACGAGGCCGGGCGCGCCGCGCGGCGCGAACAGCCGGCGATTGGCATAGCCGATGCCGCCGCCGAACGTCGTCCGCCCGCGCGTCGCGACGAGCACCGCGTCGATCCCGCGCGCACGGTAGCTCGAGGTGGAGATCGACTGGAACACGTCGTCGAGGCAGCCGCCCGGCGCCGCGCCGGTCGCGCCGAAGACGCAGCCGTTGAACTGCTGCGCGAAACCCTGGTTGGGCGCGAGGAAGCTCGTCGGCAGGTTGGCGAGGCCGGTGCGCAGCTGGCGGCCGAAGGTCTGCACACCGTCATAGACGTTGACCGCGACGCCGATGTCCTTCGACGCCTGGTAGGTCGCGGTGCCGGTGAAGCTGAGCGAGCCATAGCGTTCGCCGATCCGCGCCTCGACCGAGGTGCGCCGGTTCGGCCGCCAGATCACGCCCGCGTCGTAATAGAGCCCGTCGGTGCGATAGGCGATGCGGCGCGGCGATCCCGGCGCGGTCCGGAACCGGCCGTCGCGGTCGAGCACGGGGACGCCCGCGGCATCGACCAGCGCATCCTTCTGGCTCGTCTCGATCCGTTCATAGCCGAGGCCCGCGGTCAGCGCGACATAGGGCGACACCGGCAGCACCGCGTCGCCGCGGCCGAAATAGCCCTGGTAGCGCTGGCTCAGCTGGCCTGCGGTCTCGCGGTCGAACCCCGCGCTCGCGGTCAGCCCGACCGGCAGCAGCGTGCCCGGCCGGAACCCCGCGCTGGCCGTCGCGGTGTGGCCGATCGAATCGTCGTAATAATCGAGCCGCTGGCCACCGGTCGCCGCGGTGCCGAAGGTCGGGGTCTCGACCTTGGTATAGCCGAGCCGGTAGTTCGCGTTGAGCGCGACGTCGCCCGCCTGCGCGGCGAAATTCGGCCCGCCATAGACGGCATAGACCTGCGCGATGTTCGACACGTTGCCGACCAGCACGCCGGGCGCGGCGCCGCGGATGTCCGAGCGCGAGCGCGTGGCGATCCCGCCCGCTTCCAGCGAGAGGTTGCGCGTCAGCTGCGCCTCGACCCGCGCGAGACCCGAATGGATGTCGGTGTCGCCGATATCGTCGTCATAGGCGAAGCGGCGTTCGTAGCGATAGCTGACCTGCCCGTTGATCCGCGCGGTCGACACCGCCGCATCGACGCCGGCGGCGAGCGAGGTGTAGGTGAGCACGTCGCCGCCGCCGAGATCCGCGGTGAGGATCTGCGTCGCCTCGATATAGGGCCGGACGACGACGCGCCGTGCGCCCTGCCCGCTTCCGGACGCGGAGTCGGACTGGGCGAGCGCGGGCGCCGCGACGAACAGCGCCGCCGCGCCGCCGAGGATCAGGCGGACATCGCTCACCGCGCGCCGCCTTGCTCGTAATAGCTGCCGAACCGCGCGCCGCCGGGGACGAACGACACCGCGTTGAGCACCAGCTGAATATGCTCGCAGCTGTCGAGCCGGTTGACCGCGGCGCGGACCTCGCTCTCGGGCGTGTGATCGGCGCGGACGACGAGCATGACCTGCCCGACCAGCATCGCGAGCACGCCCGCGGGCGACGCGGCGAGCGCAGGGGGCGAATCGAAGATCACGATCCGCCGCGGATCCGCCGCGAGCAGCCGCGCGAGCACCGCACGGGTCCGCGCGCTGGCGAGCAGTTCGGTATCCATCGTGGTCCGGTCGCCCGCGGGCAGGATCGAGAGATGCGGCACGTCGGTGCGGATCACCAGCGTCTCGACGTCGATGCTCGTGTCGGCCAGCGCATCGAGCAGGCCGGGGCCATCGTCGAGCCCGAGCTGCCGCAGCACGTCGGGCTTGGCGACATCGGCATCGACCAGCAGCACCTCGGTATCACGCTCGGCCGCGATCGAGAGTGCGAGGTTGATCGCGCAGAAGGTCTTGCCGTCGTTCGGCCGCGCCGAGCAGACGAGAATCGTGCGCGCCTTGTCGGGCACCGTGCTGGCCTCGATCTGCGCGCGCGTGATCAGCAGCTGCCGCTTGATGAGGCGGAACTCCTCCGCCAGCGGGCCGACCGGCGCGCCGGGCACCATCATGCCGTTCGCCGCCAGCATCCCGCGATCGATCATCGCCGTGTCGCTGGCGACCAGCGGCAGGTGGAACTCGTCAGGCAATTCCTGCCCGATCGGCGCGCGAAGCTCGGGCGGGATCGCGAGGAAGGTCGCATCGTCGGAGTCCGGCGCGTCGGCTTCGAACGCGGCAACGGGCTCGGCGGCAGGCTCAGGCGCGCGTGCCGGTTCGACCGGCGGCACCGGCGGCCGGGCCCGCACGTGCTGGTTGAAGTCATAGACCGTGGCGGCGCGTTCGAGCAGCGACGGCGCGCGTGGCGGCTCGCCGCTGGTACCGTTCGACTGGGGGATCTTGCTACGCATGGTCACGTCCTCAGGCCGCCAGGCCACGCTGCAGGATCTCGACGCCCAGCAGCAGCACATAGGCGGCGCCGAGTGCTGCCGTGCCGCCGAGGAACATCCGGAACTGCTTGGCGCGCAGCTCGGACTGGGTGCGCGTCACGACTTCGCCGATCGACCCGATCACCGGCATTCCCGCGACGCGTTCGAGCCGGGCGCTCGTCGCGAACGTGCCGCGGAGCTGGCCGAGCAGGAACGCGCCGCCGATCCCGGCGCCGAGCCCGGCGATCAGCACGCCCGTCAGCAGCAGCATCCGGTTCGGTGCGCTCGGCTTTTGCGGCGTGGTCGGCGGGTCGATCACGCTGAACTTGACGCGATCGGTCTGCGACTGCGCCTGGCCGCGGAGGGCGATCTGTTCGCGCTGGGTCAGCAGCTGGTCATACTGGTCCTTCAGCACCTGATAATCGCGGTCGATCGCGCCCTGTTCGGCAGCGACGGTCGGATCCTCGGACAGCTTCGCGTTGAGCTGGTCGAGATCGCCCTGCAGCTGCGCGCGACGGATCCTGAGCGATGCGACCGCCGCCTGCTTGTCCGCCATCATCGCCTGCAGCGAGACATAGAGCGGATTGGGCGACGAGCCCGCGCCGCTGCCCCCCGACAGCGGTTCGCCGCGCGCCGCCGCGGTCGCCTGGGCGAGCTGCGCGCGCAATGCGACGACGTCGGGATGGCTTTCGGTATAGCCCCGCGCACGGGCATCGGCGAGCTGCCCCTGGATCGCCGCGAGCCGGGCGCGTGCGGGTCCGGCCGCGCCGGCGACACCGCCGCTGCCCGCGACCGTCCGCGCCACGCCGGCCATCTGTCCCTGCACCGCGGCGAGCCCTGATTGCGCCGCGGCGAGATCGCCATCGACCTGCGCCATCTGCGACCGCGCGGCGCCGATCCGGTCGGCGACCGACCCGGTGCCGGGCAGCGCGCCGAGATAGCGGTTCTGGAAGTCGGCGCGCTTGGCCTCCGCGTCCTGGAGCTGCTTCTGCCGCTGCGCCAGTTGCTTGTCGAGAAAGCTGAGGCTCTGGCTGGTGCTCGTCCGGTCGCCCGCCAGATTGCCCTCGACGAAGATGTCGATCAGCTTCTGCGTGATCGTCCGCGCCAGCTTCGGACTCGCCGCGGACGTCGCGATCTCGAACAGATTGTCCTGCGCCGACGTCACCTTGATCGACTGGGCGAGGCTGGCGACGCGGTCGGCGACGTCGCGGTCGCTGGCAACCGTGTTGGCAAGGTCGGTGCCGCGCACGACCTTCTCCAGATTGACCGCGGAGGTCAGCGTCTGGCGGATCGTGTCAATGTCGGTGCGGCTCGAGCCGGAGGGCTGGTCCATGCTCGCGGGCAGCAGGTTCTGCATCTGGACGAAGACGCGCGCGCGCGATTCATAGCGGCTCGGAATCTGCGACACGAACAGCCAGCCGAGGACGCACACGCCCCACGCGATCGCGAGCGCGAGCCACCGCCGCGTCCAGATCGCGTGCAGCGCGACCCGCGCCTCGTCATAGATGCCGTTCATACCGCCACGCCTCAGAACATCGATTCGGGGATGATGATGACGTCACCGGGCTCAAGCCTGACATTGGCGGACGAATCGCCCTTTTTCAACAGGTTCGAGATTTGCAGCGAGAACTCGCTCTGCTTGCCGCTCGCCCGGTCGTAGCGCACCAGCCGCGCCTTGTTGCCCGCCGCATACTGGCTGAGCCCGCCGACCGCGATCATCGCGTCGAGCAGCGTCATATTGGCGCGATAGGGAATCGAGGCGGGCTTTTCGGTCGCGCCGACGATGCGGACCTGCTGGCTGTAGGTGCCGCTGAAATTCTCGACGATGACCGAGACGATCGGGTTTTTGACATATTCGCCAAGCGCCTTCTTCATGTCGTCGGCGAGCTGGGCGGGCGTCTTGCCGACCGCGGACATGTCGTTGACCAGCGGCGTCGTGATCCGGCCGTCGGGGCGGACCTGGACCTTCGACGACAGTTCGGGATTGCGCCAGACGAAGATGTTGAGCTGATCGAGCGGGCCGATCACATATTCCTCGCCCGGCAGTTCCTTGTTCGCGACATAGGCCGCGGGCGGCAGTTCGGGCGGACCGCCGGTGCTGCTGCAGGCGGCCAGCGACGACGCGGCGAGCCCCAGCGTGAACAGGGAACGGGAAACGGGTCCGGAACGCATGGGCACTGATCTCCTGGCGCCATCCCGGCAACGGGTGTCCGATGGCCGGTTAAACTCGCACGGGCTATGCAGGGAAACAGGTGAAGATAGCGTTTAGGAGCGCCCCGCAACCCCGCCCGCCGCCACGCTCATGGCTGGGGTTGGACTGAAGTAACGATCTCGAGCGCGGGTGGATGCCCGAGAAACGCCGCCGGGCTCGCGCTGGCGCCGTATGCGCCCGCCATGAAGATCGCGATCAGGTCGCCGGGCACGACCGGCGGCAGCGCGACGCGGTCGCCGAGCCGGTCGAGCGGGGTGCACAGCGGTCCCACGACCGACACTGCGTCCGTGGCGGCCGCCTCCCCCATCCGCGCGGCGACCGCGATCGGATAGTTGCGCCGGACCACAGTGCCGAAATTGCCGCTCGCCGCGAGCTGATGGTTCAGCCCGCCATCGACCACGACGAAGGTCTCGCCCTGGCTGTGCTTCACGTCGATCACGCGGGTCAGGTACACGCCGGCCTCGGCGACCAGCCACCGCCCGAGCTCGATCGCGAACCGGGTGTCGCGCAGCACCGCCGCGCGTGTCTCGAGTGCCCCGTGCAGCGCCGCGCCGACCCGTTCGACGTCGAGCGCGACGTCGTTGGCGAAATAGGGCACGCCGAACCCGCCGCCCAGATTGACCAGCGGCGGCGCATGGCCCGCCGCGTCGGCCAGCTGCGCGGCGAGGTCGAGCGTCGCGGCCTGCGTCTCGATGATCGCGCCCGCGTCGAGCGCCTGGCTGCCCGCATAGATGTGGAACCCGCGCCAGTCCGCGCCCGCCGCGACGATGTCGCGGACCAGCGCCGCGGCACGCTCCGCATCGACGCCGAAGGGCGAGGCGCGGCCGCCCATCCGCATTCCCGATCCGCGCAGTTCGATATCGGGGTTCACGCGCACCGCCATCCGCGGCGCGATGCCGAGCCGCGCGCCGATCGCGAAGCCGCGCGTGGCCTCGCCCTCCGACTCGACGTTCAGGGTCGCGCCCGCGCGGATCGCTGCCGTCAGTTCGTCGTCGCGCTTGCCGGGACCGGCAAAGCTGATCGCTTGCGCCGGCTTGACCGCGAGCGCCATGCCGAGCTCGCCCGCCGATGCGACGTCGAGCCCGTCGACCAGCGGTGCGACCGCCGCGAGCAGGTCCGAATGCGGGTTCGCCTTGATCGCATAATGCAGGTCGATCGCGGGCATCGCCGCGCGGAACCGCGCGATCCGGGCCGCGACGATGGCGCTGTCATAGACGAACAGCGGCGTGTCGCCGGCGTGTGCGACCCAGGCCTCCGCGGACCGCCCGCCGATCGTCAGCGCGCCCGACTGGTGCGCATATTCGGGCGGCAGCGCCCCCATCGGCTTCATCATGCCTGTCCCTGTTCCTGTGCAGACGACCATGCCCGGACCTCGGCCGCGATCGCGGACCGGTCGAGCTTGGCGTTGGCGTTGCGCGGCAGCGCGTCGCGCCACAGATAGCCGGCGGGCTGCATGAAGCTCGGCAGCGCGGTGCGCAACCGGGTCCTGAGCGCGGGCTCGTCCGCCGCGTCGCCCGCGAGCATCACGACAATCGCCTGCCCCAACCGGCTATCGGCCACACCGACCGCGACCGCCTCGCGGGCTTCGTTGCCGGCGAGTACCGCCTCCTCGACCTCGAGCGGGCTGATCCGGTTGCCCGCGCTCTTGATCATCTCGTCGTCGCGGCCAACGAAGCGGAGCAGCCCGTCCGTGCCCTCGACCACCGTGTCGCCCGACCAGACCGCCATGCCGTCACCGTCGGGTGCCGGGCGGAAGCGCTGCGCGGTCCGCTCGGCATCGCGCCAATAGCCCTGCGCGACCAGCGGCCCGGCATGCACCAGCTCGCCCGGCTCGCCCGGCGCGGCGCGGGTGCCGTCGGGCCGGATCACCGACACCTGCGCGAACGGGATCGCACGCCCCATCGCGTCGGGGTGCGCGTCGATCAGCGACGGGTCGAGATAGGTCGAGCGGAACGCCTCGGTCAGCCCGTACATCGCGTAGATATCCGCGCCGGCGAACCGCGCACGCAGCCCTGCGACGAGCCGCGGGGTCAGCGCGCCGCCCGAATTGGTCAGCCGCCGCAGCCGCGCCGCGGTCTCCGCCGGCCAGTCCGCCTCAAGCAACTGCACCCAGAGCGGCGGTACCCCCGCCAGCGTCGTCGCGCCGACCCGCTCGACCGCCTTCACGACGTCGCGCGCCACCATATAGTCGATCGGCGCGACCGCCGCGCCCGCCGCCCAGGTCGAGAAGAGCTGGTTCTGGCCGTAATCGAACGACAGCGGCAGCACGCCCAGCACCCGGTCGTCGCGCGTGAGCTTCAGATAGTGCGCGACCGACACCGCGCCGAGCGACAGATTGGCGTGGCTCAGCATCACCCCCTTGGGCCGCCCGGTCGATCCCGAGGTGTAGAGGATCGCGGCGAGCGTCGCCGGATCGGCATCGGACGGGCCCGGGCCGCCCTCGCCTTGCAGATCGAGCGCGGTCTCGTCGACGATTGCGCAGTCCGCGGGCACGTCGCCCGGCTCGAGCGTCGCCGCGCGCGCGCCCTGCGTCACCAGCAGCACAGCACCGCTGTCGGCGAGGATATGCGCGACCTGTGCGCGCCGCAGCAGCGGGTTGACCGGAACATGGACCAGCCCCGCGCGCGCCGCCGCGAGCGGCATCACGCAGGCGACCCGCGTCTTGGGCAGCCAGGTCGCGACGCGCTCACCCTTCGCCAACCCCTGCCCCGCCAGCCAACCCGCGAGCGCGGCGACCGCGGTTTCGAGGTCGCGGAACGTCATCGTCCCTGCGCGGTCGATCAGCGCAACGTCGTCGGCTGCGCCGCGCGACGTCAGGTGATCGATCGGAAACGGGACGGGGTCGGGCGGGGTCATGGGTCCTCCATAGCGCCAAGCCGTTGCCGAATTCACCCCCACAGGCTAGCGGGGCCCGGTTCGCAACGGTTCAGGCGATGCTCGTGATCTTCGAAGGTACTTCCCAGGTTGAAACGACGGTCCGCGCCGTCCTTGCCGACATCCTTGGCCTTAGCGCCGAGCGAGTCGCGGCATTCACTGACGACACGCCGTTGTTCGGCGCGCTCCCCGAACTCGATTCGATGGCGGTGGCGAGCGTGCTGACCGAGCTCGAGGACCGGCTCGGCATCCTGATCGAGGATGACGAGATCGACGGCGAGATGCTCGAGACGTTCGGCGCGCTCGTCCAGTTTGCGGTGCGCAAGGCGCTGGTCTAGCCTCGGCCGGGATGACCGGCCCCCGCTTCGATCGCAATGACTGGGCCGGCGGGCGCGAGACGATGCTGCGCTTCGGCCCCGATGCCGGACCGCTGGTCGTCGCGGTGCTGCCGCTGTTCGAGGAGGCGAACCGGACGCGCGCGTTCCTCGTCGCGATGCTGCGCGCGCTGGCCGGGCGCGGGATCGGCAGCATCCTACCTGATCTGCCCGGTACCGGCGAGAGTGTGGTCGAGACGCGCGACCTGCGTTTGCTCGACCTGCGCCAGGCGTTTGCCGCGCTCGTCGGCACGCTCGACGCGCCAGTTTACGCGGTCACGATTCGGAGCGGTGCGCTCGTCGATTGCGATGCCAGTCTTGCTGGGCGATGGCGGCTCGCACCGCAGGCGGGCGATGATTTGTTGCGCGACCTGAACCGGATCCGCGCCGCGTCGACGATGCCCGACGCGGAGGGTTATGCGGGCAACAGCCTGTCCGAGGCGCTGCTCGCGGATCTGCAGGACGCCGTACCGCGCGCCGCGTCGCGAACGGTTCGACTCGAGAGCGACCCGCGCCCGGCGGATGCGCGCTATCCCGGCGCGCCGCTGTGGCGGCGGTCGGAACCCGGCAGCGATGCGGCGCTCTCCGACACGCTGGCCGCGGACATCGCCGGGTGGATCGCCACATGCGGCGGCTGATCGCGGTCCCCTGCGAGGGCGAGACGCTGGTCGCGACGCTCGACGATGCGGCGGGCGCGACCGGGCTGCTGATCGTGTCGGGCGGCAACGAGATCCGCAGCGGCGCGCACCGCGGCATGGCGATGCTTGCGCGGCGACTGGCGGCGGGGGGCACGCCGGTGTTCCGCTACGACCGCCGCGGCATCGGCGATTCGAGTGGCGAGAATGGCGGCTTTCTGTCGGGGCAGGCCGATCTGGTCGCCGCCGCCGCCGCGTTCCGCGCCGCCGCGCCGCAGGTCACGCGGCTGGTCGGATTCGGCAATTGCGACGCGGCGAGCGCGCTCGCGCTGTTCGGCGCGGCGGCGGGGGTCGACCGGCTGCTCCTGGCCAACCCCTGGGTGATCGCGCCGACCGACGACCTGCCCCCTGCCGCTGCGATCCGCGCGCGCTATGCCGCGCGGCTGCGTGATCCGGCCGCGTGGCTCAGCCTGATCCGCGGTGGGATCGATCTGCGCAAGCTGGTCCGGGGTCTTGTGAGGGTGTCGCGGGCGTCGGGAGCGGTCGAGGGCGACCTTGCGAGCCGGGTCTGCGGCGCGATCGATGGCTGGGCGGCGCGTGTCGTCATTCTGCTCGCGACCGGTGACGTGACGGCGCAGGTGTTTGCGGCGCGTTACGGCGGCGAAGCGCGGATCATGCGGCTGGCTACCGATTCGCACAGCTTCGCTGGTTCCGCTGCGGTTGCGCTGGAGGCGGAGCTCAGGGCCGTGATCGACCGCACGGACGATGCACAGGCCCCCGCCTCCCCCACTTCGTCATCCTGACGAAAGTCAGGACCAAGGGTTACGGGCGGTGCCGTCTTTGGCTCTGGATCCTGACTTTCGTCAGGATGACGGAGGTTGTGGGGGGACGCTGGCACTCCCCCGTCCGTCATAATGGCGAAAGGTGTGAGGGGAACACTGGCACCTCTACTCTCGTCATCCTGACGAAAGTCAGGATCCAGGGTTACGGGCGACGCCGTCCTTGGCTCTGGGTCCTGACTTTCGTCAGGATGACGAGAGGGTGTGAGGGGGCGAGAGCACGCTCCCCCATCATGCGAACGAGGGGGCGTGGATCAAACGCACGCCCCCCGCGCTTACTCCGCGGCTTCGGCCAGTTCCGCGAATTCCGCCGCCGCCAGGAACCGCTCCGCGTCCAGCGCGGCCATGCAGCCCGTGCCTGCCGCGGTCACCGCCTGGCGGTAGACCTTGTCGGCGACGTCGCCGCACGCGAAGACGCCCTCGACGCTGGTGCGCGTCGAGCCGGTCTCGACCGAGATATAGCCGTCCGAATCGAGATCGATATGCCCGCGGAACAGCTCGGTCGCGGGGTGGTGGCCGATCGCGACGAAGCCGCCATCGACCGCGAGGCGCGAGCGTTCGCCCGTGACCGTATCCTCGAGTTCGAGCGCGACGAGCCCGGCATTGCCGCCGCCGTCGACGAATTCGCGGACTTCCTTGTTCCACAGCACGGTCACGCCCTTGTGCGCGAACAGCCGCTCCTGGAGGATCTTCTCCGAACGCAGCGAATCGCGGCGGTGGATCAGCGTCACGTCGGGCGAATGGTTGGTGAGGTACAGCGCCTCCTCGACCGCGGTGTTGCCGCCGCCGATCACCGCGACCTTCTTGCCGCGATAGAAGAAGCCGTCGCAGGTCGCACACGCGCTGACGCCCTTGCCCTTCATCGGCTCCTCGCTGTCGATGCCGAGCCACTTGGCCTGCGCGCCGGTCGCGATGACGAGCGTCTCGCCCTCATAGACGTCGCCACTGTCGCCGGTGAGGCGGAACGGGCGGCTGCTGACGTCGACCTTGACGATCGTGTCCCACATCATCCGCGTGCCGACATGCTCGGCCTGCGCCTGCATCTGCTCCATCAGCCACGGACCCTGGATGACGTCCTTGAAGCCGGGATAATTCTCGACATCGGTGGTGGTGGTCAGCTGGCCGCCGGGCTGGATCCCCTGGACGACGATCGGCGCCATCCCGGCGCGCGCGCCATAGATCGCGGCCGACAGCCCGGCAGGCCCGGAACCGAGAATGAGCATGCGGGTCGTGTGCGTCGTCATCGTGATATCCTTGGAGTTTCGGATCCCATCTAGGCGATGGCGCGTGCGATTTGAACCATCGCCACCGCAATCGGCGTGCATCGTTTGCCGCCCCGCTTCGTTGGAAGGCAAAAGCGGAGAGACGTATGAGCGACGACCGGACCATCGAGATCGAAGACTATACCGCACCCGCCGGCGGCTGGGGGTCGATGAAATCGCTCGTGGAGATATCCGCGCGCGAGAAGATCGGCCCCGAAGCGCTGCGCGAACTCACGCGGCAGAACAAGCCCGAGGGCTTTGCGTGCGTCAGCTGCGCCTGGGGCAAGCCCGCGCATCCGCATACCGCCGAATTCTGCGAGAATGGCGCCAAGGCGACTGCGTGGGAGCTGACATCCTACCGCGTGACGCCGGCCTTCTTTCAGGAGCATACGGTCACCGAGCTGCTCGGCTGGAAGGATTTCGATCTCGAACAGGCCGGCCGCCTGACGCATCCACTGAAATATGACGCGACCACCGACAAATATGCCGCGTGCAGCTGGGACGAGGCGTTCGCCGGGATCGGTGCGAAGCTCAAGACCTATGACCCGACCAAGGTCATCTTCTACGCCTCGGGTCGCGCGAGCCTCGAGACCTCGTACATGTACAGCCTCATGGCGCGGATGTACGGCAGCCAGAACCTGCCCGACAGTTCGAACATGTGCCACGAGACGACCTCGGTCGGGCTGAAATCAGCGATCGGCTCGGCGGTCGGGACGATCCACCTGTCCGATTACGAGAAGTGCGACGCGATCTTCTATTTCGGGCAGAATCCGGGCGTGAACAGCCCGCGCTTCCTCCACCCGCTGCGCGACTGCGCCAAGCGGGGAGTCGAGATCGTCGTCTTCAATCCGCTGAAGGAGCGCGGGCTCGAGAAATTCCAGGATCCGCAAAACCCGCTGGAGATGGTCACCGGCAAGTCGACGCCGATCGCCTCGCAATATCATCAGGTGAAGACCGGCGGCGACGTCGGGGCGCTGATGGGGATGTGCAAATATCTGATCGAGGCGGATGATCGCGCGCGCGAACTCAACACGCTGCGGATCCTCGACCACGCCTTCCTCGCCGAGCATACCACCGGGTTCGAGAAGTTCGCGGATGTCGCGCGCGGCACCGACTGGGCGACGATCGAGCATGAGAGCGGGCTGTCGCGCGTCGAGATCGAATCGGCCGCCAAGGTCTATGCCAAGTCGAAGGCGGTCATCGCGGTGTACGGCATGGGCCTGACCCAGCATGTCGGCGGGATCGACAACGTGCACATGCTCGTCAACCTGATGCTGTTGCGCGGGAATATCGGCAAGCCCGGCGCGGGCATGGGCCCCGTCCGTGGCCATTCGAACGTCCAGGGGCAGCGCACGGTCGGGATCACCGAAAAGCCGGAGCTCGCCCCGCTCGACAAACTCGCCGAGCAATATGGCTTCGAGCCGCCGCGCGAGCTGGGCTGGGACACGGTCGCGTCGTGTGAGGCGGTGCTCGAGGGTGAAGCGCAGGCGTTCATCGGCCTGGGCGGTAATTTCGTCCGCGCGATTCCCGACCATGCGCGGATGGAGCCGGCGTGGCGCGGGATCGACCTGACGGTGCACATCGCCACCAAGCTCAACCGTTCGCACCTGCTGCCCGGCAAGACCTGCTATCTGCTCCCCTGCCTCGGCCGGATCGAGACCGACATGCAGGGCACCGGGCCGCAGAGCGTGTCGGTCGAGGATTCGTTCAGCCAGATCTATGGCTCGAAGGGCAAGGCGACGCCCGCCGCGGAGACGCTGCTGTCCGAGCCGGCGATCCTCGCGGGTATCGCCAAGGCGACGCTGGCGCCCAATCCGAAGCTCGACTGGGACGCGTGGGTGCGCGACTATGCGCGGATCCGCGATGCGATCGCTGAGACCTATCCGGACATGTTCTCCGACTTCAACGCCAAGATGTTCACCCCCGGCGGCTTCTGGAAGGGCGTGCCGGCGGCGCACCGCGAATGGCTGACCGAGAGCGGCAAAGCGGAGATCAACGTCCCCCACTCGCTCAACGTCACGGGGTTCGAGGAGAGCGAGGGGCGGTTCCGGCTGATGACGCTGCGGTCGAACGATCAGTTCAACACCACCGTCTATGGCTATCACGACCGGTTCCGCGGCGTGAAGGGCACGCGCGACATCGTCTTCATGAACCGCAGCGACATGCTGCGCATGGGGCTGACCGACGGTGACGACGTCGATCTGGTCGGCGATGCGGGCGACAATGGCGACCGCCGCTTCAACAAGCTGCGCGTCGTCGAATATTCGATTCCGGAAGGGTGCGTCGGGGCCTATTACCCCGAGTGCAATCTGCTGATGCCGGTCGCGCATCATGCGCGCGAAAGCCATGTGCCTGCCGCCAAGTCGGTGCCGGTGCGGATCGAGAAGACGCGCTGAGCACGCCCAGGATCCTCGGCGTCGTCCTGGCGGGCGGGCGATCGTCGCGGTTCGGGTCGGACAAGGCGCAGGCGCTGCTCGACGGCCGTCGCCTTGCGGACCACGCCTGCGCGCTGCTCGGGCCACATGTCGATGACGCGGTGGTCGCGGGGCGGGACGGCCTGATCCGCGATCTGCCGGGGCCCGATCTGGGGCCGCTGGGAGGCATAGCGGGGGCGCTGCATCATGCGGCGGGTCTGGGCTATACCTCGGTCCTCACGATCGCCTGCGACGTGCCCGTGCTGCCCGACGGGCTGCTGGCGGCGCTGGCCCGCCGCGCCCCTGCCTTCTGCCCCGATGCGCCCGTGCTGGGGCATTGGGAGACCGCGTCCGCCGCAGCGCTGATCGCGCATATCGAATCGTCGCCGCGACGCTCGGTGCGCGGCTGGGCCGAGGCGATCGGCGCCTTGCCGATCCCTGCGCACGGGGCCATCCCGAACATCAACACCCCCGAGGACATGGCTGCGCTGTGACGACTGCCCGTACCGAAGCGATCACTATCCTGCGCCCCGACGCCGTCGCGGCGGGTACGCGCGCGATCGCGATCGAGGTGCCCGTCGCGATCGAGATCGACGGGCTTGGCTATGCGGTGATGATGATGACGCCCGCCGACCTGCCCGCCTTCACCACCGGCTTCCTGCTGACCGAGCGGCTCGCCGACAGCGCCGACGACGTGCGCGACATCGACGTATTCGAGGCGGAGGCGGGCTGGATCGTCCGGGTCGGCCTGTCGGAGCGGTGCAGGGGGCGGATCCACGACCGCGTCCGCCACCGGACCAGCGACACGTCCTGCGGGCTGTGCGGCATTTCCGGGCTCGAACAGTTGCGAAAGCCGGTGGCGGGTACCCCGCCCCGCCCCGACGTGCCCGTCACCGCGATCTTCGCCGCGCTGGCCGGGCTGCGCGCGCACCAGCCGCTCAATGCCGCGACGGGGGCTATCCATGCTGCCGCCGCCTGCGACCGGTCGGGAGCCGTACTGGCCGCCTATGAGGATGTCGGCCGCCACAATGCGCTCGACAAGCTCGTCGGCGGGCTGGCGATCCGGTCGAGCGAGCCCCCCGCCTTCATCCTCGTCACCTCGCGGATCAGCTTCGAGATGGTCGACAAGGCACTGGTCGCGGGCGTGGCGATGCTGGTGGGGATTTCCGCGCCGACCAGTCTCGCGATCGATCACGCGCGCGCACACGGCCTGACGCTGCTCGCGCTCGCCCGCAGCGACGCGATCCTGGTCGTCAACGACCCGTTCGGTGTGTTTGAAAATGGTAGCGAAGGAGACTACCCCAAAGTCGGCAATTAGCATTTGAAAATAAGCGATAATCTTCGTCACAAATCGAACGATACCACGTATTATACCATGGAAATATATTTCACTCCGGCTCCGCCCAAAGCGTCAGTTGGCAGCGGTTCGATGGTGACGCACTACGGATACCACATCGCCGTCGATGGCAGGCAGTTCTGGTATCTCGCCCTCCATGTCGATCCTAGGCATGAGCCCGAGTGCCGAGCCGTTCAGGCCGGTGCTGCGTATGCGCTCGACGATCGCGATGACATCGACACCTCGGTCCATCTTGCTCCCGATCCACTGCGCCTTAACTCGCCCCAGGTACCTAACGCACGTTTTGCTTGTCATTGTGAAGACCGCGACGGCCATGTGATTGTGCGGGTTGCCGGGCTGGCGGACGAGGTCGACCGGGTCGCCGGGAAGCTTGCAGGCAGACGGCGATAGGTTCGCCGCACCCAAGGTGCCGAGACCGATTGGTTGTGTATGTGACGCGCGCCATCACCGCGAAGTTACGCAATGGGTCGGTTGATCCGCGCGGGGCGCTCGCCGCCGCCCCGGCACGCGGGGATAGTTTAGCCGCGCTATCGCGCATGCTCGACCGGCGAGCGAGCTATCTTTCGGACTTCGTTCGGGAAGGCGTGCCGCGGTTTTTCACGGAGCTAGGTCACGGGTTGCGCTCTCCCTACTTCGGGAAGCCGATCGGCATTCGCGATTTTTAGGCGCACGTCGGCGGCTCTTCTAAATAGCTCGTTACCGGGGTCAGATGGCACCCATAACTCAGAGCGCAAAGAATCGCTCGGCTATCCCTATAACGGCGTAGAGTGCCGAAAAGGCCAAACCCGAATCGCGGAGGAATGCATGAGCGACCCTAACGAAATTGAGGAAGCCTTCGGACTCAATATGCGACGTGATGAGGCGTACGGCCGGTACGATAAGGCAACTAGGGAAGAGGCGGGATCGGAATCCCCTTCCTCCACCGGCGACTTGGTCCCGGAGGGAGAAGCGCAGCTCGTTATCTTCAAAGGTCACGAGATCCGGAAAGTATGCCATGAGGACGAGTGGTGGTTCTCGGTCGTCGACGTTGTCGGCGCAATCACGCAGTCGACCAATGCGCGGCGGTACTGGAGTGACCTGAAGCGCCAGCTCATTGAGAAAGATGGCGCGTCTGAGTTGTACGATGACATCGTACAACTGCCGATGGCTGCGGCCGACGGTAAAATGTACCAAACGGATGCGGCTACCGTCGAAACGCTCTTGCGGATTATCCAGGCCATCCGCTCGCCGAACGCTGAGCCTTTTAAGAAATGGCTGGCGCGGGTCGGCTTCGAACGCATCCAAGAAATCCAAAATCCAGAGCTCGCTATCAAGCGAGCGATCCTCACTTATCAGCTCCAGGGTCGATCAGATGATTGGATTGAAAAGCGCGTTCGCTCCATCGTCGTTCGTAAGGAGCTTACGAACGAATGGAAGAAACGGGGCATCGAGGGTCAGCAATACGGCCTGCTAACAAATATCGTCTCAATGGCGACGTTTGGCGGCGTCGGCGTCGACAGTCACAAACAGCTAAAGGGCCTTAAGAAAAGTCATAATCTTCGGGACCACATGTCCGATCTTGAACTGATTTTCATGATGTTAGGCGAGAGGTCTACCCAGGAGGTTGCCCAGATTAGGGACGCTCAGGGGTTACGCGCCAACAAGGATGCGGCAGTCGCTGGAGGTGGTGTCGCAGGACGTGCGCGCCAGGATTTGGAAAGGCAGACCGGACAGCGCGTTGTCAGCCAGAAAAACTTCTTAGGCACCGACAAGCGAACATCCGATCCAGTAAAGCTTACTGAGGGCGGGAAGCGCATACCGAAGTAGTTGTGCTTTTGGAGCGGCTCGACGGGGTCTCCCCGTCGGGCCGTTCGCTTCAAAGGTACGAAACGAGCAGCTCGGTCACCCGCCTCGCTCCGCTGACTGCAGTGCCGATGGTCCACGTCGTATCGGCCGTGCCATGGCGAACCGACCGAACATTTCTCGAGCGCCGGGCGTGTCGTTGACCGATGAAATGAACCGGCCAGCAATGCCCGCCAGCTGATCCGACAATCGCACAAAGTCGTAAGCTCGAACGCGCCTGCGCCGCCCTCTCGTCGCGGTCGTACTCGCCGCCGCTACAGCGGCTAGTTCGCAATCGAATCACCGTGCGGTGCCATGCGCTTATCTTCCGGCTTCTCTGGAAAGAAGATAGGTCGGCTCTGACCTGCTCCCCGTTTTCAGGCCGCTGATAACTTAGCTTCGGTTTCCATATGCCCCTGGCGGGGGCGGTTCGTAAACTCG
>NZ_JPDP02000021.1:0-1639 GCF_000732685.2 Sphingomonas sp. STIS6.2 | reverse complement strand
GCTTGGCAACCATCGCTGGCGCATGGCGTGCGTATCGGCGCGACGCCGGCGCCGGTGATGTCGGCCCTGCGCACCAGCCAAGCAGCGATCCTAGCTCGGTCCTAATGACCGACGACCCGCGCCGCGACGCTGTCGTACTTTGGCTCGCTGCCAACGGTGTGCCGGCAATCGCGGAAGCGGCCACAACCATCGTTCGCATGGTCAACGCGACGCGTGGTTTCGACGCCGATGCGCTGGCGTTGCTCAACGCCGCCCACGACGCGGTGGGGCAGGTGCCTGCCGGTGGCCCCCTCACCCGAGCCTGTGGACTGGCCGACCTTGGTCCAGATCATCCGCTTCAGGGACTGACTCGTGCCGCTGTTGCGGTCGACAATCTGATCACCACGCCGGATTTTGCCGAAGGTCACGGACATGACGCCGTAATCCCCCTGCCCTCTCGATCAATGCGTCAATACGTTGCGGCTGAGCCTGCTGGATGCTGGGCCCTAAACCTTACGCTTGTCGCTCGCGGCACCGTGCCGTCCGTCACGGGGATCATCCCGCGTACAGCATTTCGCCTTGATCTTGAGGACACTGAACGATCAGCTGCGCTTATTGACCATAGCAATCATGCGGCATTGGGAGCGTTTTCGGAGTTGGAGCGCATCGAGGCCGCACTCGTCCGCGGTCGCGACTCACTCGCCGGCTTATCCCGCAACGCGCGCGCGCGCGACGCGTGGGCGCTCATTGTTGCGGCAGGCCCGCTGCGGCGGATCCAGCTTGCACGGGCGCTAAGTCTGTCTCGAGCCGGGGCCGATATTCAGGCTGATGCGCTCGCTCGTGCCGGTCTTGTTACCCTCGCAGCAGGCGGTCGTATTCAACCGACGCAACGTCAGCTTTTGGTCGAGCAACCCGCTATCCTGGAGGACGGGCCGCTGGCCCTTGCCACGGCCGACCTCGATGCAAGCATGGCTGATATCGATCGGTTGCTCGAACGCTCTAAGGTCAGGAATCATTGGTCATAGCCAGAGGATGACGGTGGCTGCGAGCGCGACGGCAGAGAAGAAGACGGTTGGGCAGCGGTCGTAGCGAATGGCGACGCGGCGCCAATCGTTCAGACGGCCGAACATGATCTCGATGCGGCTGCGCCGCTGGTAGCGGCGCTTGTCGTATCTGACCGGCTCGTTGCGCGATCTGCGGCCCGGGATGAAGGGCTGGATGCCCTTGGCGTCCAAGGCGTCCCTGAACCAATCGGCGTCGTTACCACGGTTGCCAAGCAGCCACTGCGCCTTCGGCAGATCGTCGAGCAAGGCTACCGCGCCGGTGTAGTCGCTGACCTGCCCGGCGGTCATGAAAAAGCTCAAGGGCTGCCCATCTGCATCGCTGACGGCGTGCAGTTTGGTGTTCATACCGCCTTTCGTACGGCCGATCAGGCGGCCGAGATCCCCTTTTTCACCCGTAGGCTCGATGTCGTGCGGTGTGCCTTCAGGTAGGTGGCGTCGATCATGACCGTCTTCGGTACGGCTTCCGCTGCCGCGAGCCTCTCCATCATGCACAAAAAGACACCCCCCTCGCCCCACCGCTTCCAGCGATTGTAGAGCGTCTTGTGCGGCCCATAGTCCTTCGGCGTATCACACCAGCGTAGCCCGTTGCGATTGAC
>NZ_JPDP02000020.1:0-3236 GCF_000732685.2 Sphingomonas sp. STIS6.2 | reverse complement strand
TGGGTCCTGACCCTAGCCATTTCCGGTGATTGCAGTCACAAGTTTCGAGATTTTTGGGGCCATTAGCTGCCGCGAGGAGTTCACATCATATCCCAATGCGGGATTATAAGTAGCTCAGATTTTAAGGTGATTCCGGTGACCAGTATTATTAGCAAAATCGAGGGAACGATTAATACCGCTGTCGGGAAGATCAAGCAGAATGCCGATGGTCATTCTTTCGATAAGGAAGGTGCCGAACAAGAAGAGCTTGGCAAAAGTCAATTGAGCGATAGTCCCGCCAAACATAATATCGAAAAGGACGACTGACGCCTTATTCTGTCCCCGATTGAGATGGCGATCGAGACGGCTGGTACTGTCTTGACTGGGGCGATGTTTCGAAATCAGCCCACCGATAGTCGCGGCTATAATCGCATCAGGTGCGTACCAAGGCGCCAGCGGTAGCACATCAGTATGAAATTTGCCGGCAATATCATCCTGCTAAGCCGACCTATGGCCAATAAGATTTCTTCACCGACGCTCGATCGCAGGTGTCTGCTTACCTCAGCGCTTCTTGGAACCGGGATGGTTGCGCTTTCGGCCGAGACGCGTGCAGCGCCGGCTGAGTTACCACGTTCCAACGGTCCGATGACAGCCCAAGCCGAAGAAGGTCCTTATTACCTACCGCTAAATCTTACGCGGGCCGACATCACCGAGGGACTGTCCGGTATCCCGATCGATATCCGCTTTACCGTCATTGACGAGACTGGCTTGCCGTATACCGGCGCGCTCATCGATATCTGGCACTGTGATGCTCAGGGGGTTTACTCCGGGTTCGAACAGCCTGCGGGGCAGGCTGTTACCGACATGAAAGGTAAGACATTCCTGCGAGGCGTACAGCCGGTCGATGCAGACGGCAGCGCACTGTTTCATAGCATCTATCCGGGCTGGTATCATGGCCGAACCACCCACATCCATTTCAAGGTGCGGCATGGCAACCGTACCAACCTCACCTCGCAGTTTTTCTTACCCGATACGCTCAGCGAGTTCCTGTACAGTCAGGTGACGGCGTACCAACGCGCTGAGCTACGCGACACACTCAATTCCGATGACGGCATCGCCATCCAGGCCGGCGACACTACGGAGGGAAGCGTTCGCGAGACGAAGGGCCGCTACCTTGTGACGCTGACCGTTCGCGTAGATCGTGCGGCCATCCCACAAGAAAACCATTTCGGTGGTCCAGGGGGACGACCTCCGGGGGCCCCAGGGGCGGGCCCCATGGGCGGACCCGAAAGCAGGCCGGGGGGTACAGATGGAAGACGCGGACCGCCGCAGGGGGCGCCAACCCTACAAGGCGAGCAGCGGATCGCAGCGTTGCTGCCTGACGCTAAGCGAGTTGATCGTCCAAGGGGATCAGGCGGTCCGCCTACTGTTTAACGTATGGAACTCTGACCAGCGCGTTCGTTCTGACCGCCATGCTGTCTGTTCAGTTAGATTTTCGACAATGATCAAGTTTCAGGAAATTGCCAGGATCAAGGGATAGACACCTCAACTTTGGCAGCTGCAGGGTCCAGTAAGCCAATCAAAATTGCCAGTCCATAGCGAGTCTGACCCTCGTAGCTCATTTTCATGCCGTCGACCGTGCTTTTAACAGAATGTGCATCAGTAGGATTAAGGGGCAGGACCCGAGCTGTCGCACTAAGGTCGGCACTACAGGCGGCGAGTGCATGCCTGCTGTGTACATAGTCGAGTGCTAGCTTTCGGTCTTCATCTGTCGCGGATTGCCCCGTTCGATCACGCAACGCTTTTTCCGCAGAAAACCTTAGCGTGGTCGATCGCTCCCATGCGGCTTCGAAGCAAGCCCGCGTACGGTTCAAGGCAGCGGCAAGCACCGGGTCATTGATTGGGGGCGGCGGAGGCGGAGGCATAGCGCCCTCGATCATGCAGAAGGGCGGTCGGCACTCTTTCGGCATGCCATAGCTGCCGATAGTGTCGAGCGCGACATCGATCGTCAGTCGATAAGCCTTATCGTGTGCAAGCGCTGCGCTTACGCGGCTCAGCCGAATGAGAGGAGCAAGTGCCCGCACCAATCCCGGCTTGTTGGCGGACTCCGGGGATGCGTAGATCGGCCGACAATCGGAAAGCGTACCGCTACTATTGATGACGCAGTTAAACGACAGGCCAAAATCGGCCGTAGCTCCGCGGGGATTGACCCGGGTAAGGTCAGCAAGCGTTGGCTTTTTGGCAAACTCTGGCTGATCGTGCATTTCTCAAAAGCCGACGGTCGTATCAACGAAGCGGCCAGACGCTTGCAGCGATCGACTACCCGGCGCAGGTGTCTGCGCCAGTGCCGCGGTCGCAATCGCGAAAGTCAGCGCCACAAAGGCAGAACGTAGAATCATCACTACCGCCTATCCGATTTTCGCTTTGATCCGAAGCCTTTCCAAAATCGAACGTGGCGACAGAAGGCATCGGTGTTCTCGGAATCGATCGAGTTTTGGAAACCAGTAGTCCCGATCCGAAATCAGGTCAGGTAGCGGTTAACAACCTAGCCATTTAACGTGCTGAACGCGGTCAGCCGGAACGATCCCTTGTTGGACCTTACGCTTCTGAAACCCATACAGTGAGCCAGATTGCCTTGACATGGCAAGCAAATCCAGTGGTGATACGGACGGTAACTAATCTGAGGATGACGTCGTAACTATCCCTGCTGATGGCAGGCATAAAACTGAAAAGGTCACCAAACTCGGGCGAGAAAATCTTGACCCGGACGAAGGCAGCGACTGAACCCTGGAGACGTATAATGATTACCAATGACAAACAGAAGCTGGATGACGACAGTGCGGCAGACGACGGCGCCAAGAAAACCGGTACCGGAACGGGTGGCGAGGATGATAACAGCACTGAGATCGAGGGCGACGATAGTCATCTTCATGACGATCAGAAATCGCGTCGCCTGGGCTCGTCATAATTTAAGCAGTGGGTAGCACCCGAGGGACTGATGCACTAATCTGCCGCGCAAACTGGCCTTCTTGGTATGGCCTGCACCCCGGCTACGCCCCCTCCGCAAACCGTGTGAAGTCGAATATTATCGCATGTAAATTTTCGGAGAATATCATGACCAAGTTCACGCTCATCAGCGCTGCCTTCGCCTTGACCCTGTCAACTGGCGCATTCGCTGCGGTCGCCAATTGCTGCAGCGAAATGGCGTGCTGCAAGGACGGCGCGGACTGCTGCAAGGATGGCGCAAACGCGAAAGC
>NZ_JPDP02000019.1:0-5195 GCF_000732685.2 Sphingomonas sp. STIS6.2 | reverse complement strand
TTTGCTTTAAGTGGTAACGAGCGTGACCTAATTGGCTTCTCGGTCATACATGGTCAAGCGGAAGCGCAATTGGCTGCGCTCGCCAAAATGACGGCAGACAACCCCCGTCAGCAGGCGAACATAGCTGCACTGCGGCGTGCGATCGCTCTACGGTTCGCCAGCATGGAGCACACGATCGAACTAGGTCGTACAGGACATAGTGATGATGCCCGACAGATTATTGTAAGTCCCGCCACGCAAAATCTCACCTCCGCGATCACTACATTGGCCAAACGTGTGAATGACGAGGAAGCACGTCTTCTCGTTCAGCGAGAGCGCCGCTCGCACGACCAGGCAAGTCTTGCACGCGCTGTTCTAGTCGGCAGCGCGCTGGTCATCCTGATCTTAGCGGCGCTCGTCTGGTATGATCGACTTTTGCAGCTACGCGCCCTGCGCGACGCCAACGAACTGTTGGCAGCCGATATACGTAAACGCGAGCTGGTCGAAGCGCAGCTTCAACTGCTTGCAACGAACGCTACCGACGCCGTCTTCAGACTCGGCCTCGATGGCCGGTTTCAGTATGCCTCGCCTTCCACCAAACAGGTATTCGGGATTGAGCCTGCACGCGTGATCGGTCGAGATGTCAGCTGGGGCATCCACCCCGATGACCGCGCGGCCGTGGTATCGGCCATGGAACTGCTTGCCTCTGGGGCGAACGAACGCCTGCTCATTACTTATCGGTCTGCCCAGCCCGATCTGCCCGAGACATGGCGATGGGTGGAATCTAACGCAGGCGTGGTCCGAGATCCTAGCGGCCAGCCGACTGAAATCATCGCTTCGCTTCGCGACATCAGCAAGCGTAAGCAGCTTGAACTCGACCTGGAAGCAGCCCGTCTGCGAGCCGAAACCGCGGCTCATGCGAAGTCGACCTTTCTGGCGAACATGAGTCATGAGATCCGCACGCCGATGAACGGCGTCATCGGCTTCACTGAGTTGCTACTCTCTAGCGAGCTACCCTGCGAGCAGCGTCGCCAGGCAGAGTTGATTGCCGATTCCGGCCGGGCGATGATGCGGCTGCTCAATGACATCCTCGACTTGTCAAAGGTTGAGGCGGGACAGATGCGGATTGCCGACGAACCGTTCGATCTTCGCCATACCCTACGTGCCTGCGTGCGCCTCGTTACGCCAGCAGCGGAACAGAAGGGGCTGGTCCTTGATGTGAATATTGATGACGCGTTGCCAACGACGATCAGAGGTGACGGCCTGCGCTTGCGTCAGATCATCCTGAATCTGCTGGGCAATGCCACAAAGTTCACTTTAAACGGCGGGATCACGCTGCGCGTCCGCCCGATCAGCGGTGAAAGCGCTGGTGGCGCGGCGCTGCTGATCGAAGTGGAGGATACTGGGATCGGCGTCGCACCCGAGCGGCGAGCGGCGATCTTTGAGACGTTCGTGCAGGCGGAAGCGACAACTGCGGGGCGCTTTGGAGGGACTGGCTTGGGCCTCCCTATCAGCGCCCGGCTTGCCGAACTGATGGGCGGCCGCTTGGTGCTGGACGACGCGGACCGTCAGGGAGCGCGCTTCGTGCTTTCGCTGCCGCTGGTCCCTTGTGACGAGGATGAGGCCCGCATTCCCATACGAGCGACGGAAGCCATCACAACCGTCAACCCTCTTCGTCCCGACCCGGCCGGGTCCCCACCTCGCATCTTGGTGGCCGAAGACCATGACGTGAACCAACTGCTGATTACCGCCATGCTGCAGCAGCTTGGCTATGACCCCAGTATCGCTGCCGATGGAGGTGAGGCAATTGCTATGGTCGAAGCGGCGCGTGCCGAGGGTCAGCCCTATGCTCTGGTGCTAATGGACATCCAGATGCCCGTTATGGACGGCCCCGAAGCTACGCGCCGTCTACGCGCAGAAGGTATAAGCGCAGACGAGCTTCCAATCATCGCGCTGACTGCCAACGCTTACGCCGATGACGTATCAGCTTGTCTAACCGCGGGCATGCAGGCGCACCTGGCCAAGCCGGTTACCCTTGCTGGCCTGGACGGCATGTTGAGCCAATGGATGAGACGCGCTTCCGTGGTTGCTCCAATCACGTCGCCTAGAACCGTGCAGCCAAGTGCCAGGGTGCGAGGGCTTTACGAAGTTCGCAAAGGCGAAGCGCTGCAAACGCTCGCCGATATGGTAAAATGTGGACAATTCTCTGACGTGGAGCTCGATCGCGTAGCTGGCATGCTACACAAACTCGCCGGTACGGCTGCCATGTTTGGCGAAGCGACGCTCGGCGATGCCGCGCGTGCGCTGGAAGATGGCATAACCGAGTGGAGCTCCGAAACCCGCATCGATCAAATTCGCTCTGCCATTGATACGATCCGCAAAGCAGCATGAAAGCGAAGTTTGATATTAGCGTCGACGTCGAGCGCAGCTTGGTACGAATGACGATGTCCGGGTTCTTTTCGAGTGAAGATATTGCGCAGTTTGTCATCGCACGTGACGAAGCGCACCACCTGTTACGATGCCGTGCAAATGAGCATCTGACGCTTGTCGACATTCGTGAGATGGACATTCAGGCGCAGGACAGTGTCGTAGCGTTCCAACGCGTTCTGGCCGATCCAAGCAAGGTATCAAAGCGGCTTGCCTTCGTTGTTGCACGATCGTTGGCCCGTATGCAGATTAAACGAGCCGCTGATAGTCGCGATGCGAGCTACTTCTCAGAGGTTGATGAAGCAGAGCATTGGCTTTTGCACGGGTAACTTTTGCGGTATTGCGAAATACCATGCTTAGCGACATCGGCCGTCTCATCTCATCTCGCCTATCTATCGGAATATTAACTAGCGTTACCATAACCGGTTACGCGGACCAAACATCGGGAAATTGTTAATCTAGTCAATGCATTATGGTCGGATGAACGGCTCTTTGTCATCCGTATTCGCGTGCATTCGTCACGCGCACGACGCCCGCCTCATGGTTGTTGCAGGCGTGGTCTGCGCTGTTGGTATCTACGCCTCGTTCGCGCTCGCCTATCACGCGGCGCGCCATGAGGGACGGTTGCGGACCTATTGGGGGCTGGTGAGCATCGTCGCCAGCGGCTGTACCGCGTGGGCGACGCATTTTATCGTACTACTGGCCTTTAAGCCTGGCATGCCCGCGGCATTCGACCCGGTGTTAACGTTCATCTCGTTGTCTTGCGCGATCATCGGCATTGGAACGGGCGTCTCTATTGCAATACGCGCACGCGGAACCGCTAGACAGTTTATTGCAGGCTTGGTTGTCGGTGTCGGTGTCGTGACACTTCATTATGTCGGACAAGCCGCTTATCTGGTGCAAGGGACGGTTTCCTGGGACCTTGGCCTAGTGCTGCCATCGATCGTTGCCAGTATGCCTATTTCGGGACTGGCGATGGTGGCAGCCGCTAGCCGAAACCGTCGTATCCGTGCCAGCGCAGCGCCGCTGCTGCTCTTCTCGATCGCGCTCCTCCACTTCTGTGGCATGGCAGCCATAACGTTGCATTTTGATCCTGCCGCACGCTTCCCTGCCGACACGGTGTCGCCCAAGGCGATCACACCGGTGGTGGCCGGCGTATCTCTCGCGCTCATCCTGCTGGCCGTTCTCGGCTGGCGCTTCGACATCGCGGCCAAAGCGCGTCTTCGCCGCGATCGTCGTCGATTACGCGAACTCGCAGACGTTGCCTTGGAAGGGCTGCTAATCTGTCAGGGCGATGAGATCGTGACAGCTAATATGAGTGTCGAACGTCTTTCTGGCTATGAGCCAGGCTTGTTGTCGGGCAGCTTCGTGAGCTCGCTTCTGCCCGGACTCGATGTAGCAAGCCTACCCGAGCGCGAGGAACGCGAAGTCCAACTCATCGATGCCGTCGGGCAAGCGGTGCCGGTTCGGGTGCTGCGCCAGGAAGTTGCGCTCGGTCACAAGATCCAAACTGTCATCGCCGTCCGCGATCAACGCGAGCGCCTCAGAACTGAAGCACAGATTCGTACGCTTGCCTTTAGCGATCCCCTGACGGGGCTTCCCAACCGAACACGCTTTTTCGATCTCCTCGCAGTCCACGCAGCATCACGGCGCGAACGCGATCAGGCATTTGCCGTGCTCATGCTCGATCTCGATCGGTTCAAGTTGGTCAATGATACACTGGGTCACCCAGCTGGCGACCTGATACTGGCGATGGTTGGTGATCGTCTGAGCACAACGTTACGCGAAGGTGACGTCGTGGCACGCCTCGGCGGCGACGAGTTTGCGGTTTTGCAACTTACTGCTGGCGACCCGGAGGCGGCTGCAGCGCTCGCGACGCGCATCATCAGGGCGATTGAAGCGTCTCCGTTCATGCTCGATGGTCAGTCCCTCTATCTCGGTGCCAGCGTCGGCATCGCCATTGCTCCAAATGACGGTGACGATCCAGCAGAGCTCATGCGTAATGCGGATCTCGCACTGTATGCCGCCAAAGCAGACGGCAAGGGGGTGTGGCGCCGGTATGACGTGTCGCTCGACGACAAGGTTCAAAAGCGGCGGACGCTTGAGGCGGGCCTGCGACGCGCGTTGATTGAGGGGCAGTTCGAGCTTCATTACCAGCCCCTGATGGACGCACGAACGGGCCAGATTACGTCAGCGGAGGCTTTGGTTCGCTGGAACCACCCCGAACGCGGCATGATTCCACCGATCGAGTTTATCGGCCTGGCAGAGGAAACAGGCCTAATTTTACCACTTGGCGATTGGGTACTGCACACGGCCTGCCTCGAAGCAGCAACCTGGCCGAACGACATCAGCGTTGCCGTGAATCTATCACCGGTTCAGTTTCGCGAACGCTCGCTTGTGGCCAATGTCTCTGCGGCACTGGCAGCTGCCAACCTATCTCCCCAGAGACTCGAGCTTGAGATTACGGAAGGTGTTTTGCTCACTGACGAGGAACGAACGCTCGCAACGTTGAATGAGCTGAAGGCGTCTGGCGTCCGGATATCGATGGATGATTTCGGGACTGGCTATTCGTCGTTGAGCTACCTGCGAAAGTTTCCGTTCGACAAGATCAAGATCGATCAGTCATTTGTTCGCCAGATACCCCAGGATCCCGAAAGTGCCGCCATTGTGCGTGCCATCATTACGATGGGCACATGCCTGGGGATGTCCACCACCGTAGAGGGCGTCGAAACGTTGGAGCAATTCGACTTCTCGGTCGCGGAAGGGTGCGACACGATTCAAGGATATCA